>NZ_JBLZPH010000171.1:0-14827 GCF_049199205.1 Shinella sp. M31
CGACCGGCGAATTCAAGGCCAAGTGGCAGGAAGTCCGCGACTTCTGGGACGACTACCTCGCCATCAACGACCGCGTCGTCTCGCTGATCGGCTCCGGCCAGCGCGATCTCGCGCTCGAAGTCAACCAGACCGACGGCGCGACGGCCTCAGACAAGCTTGACACGATGACCGCGGGCCTCTCGGCGCTGACGGAACAGGCCATCAACGATTCCGACACCGTGGCCGATGCCAGCTATCTGACGGCGTTCTACACGCTGATCACACTGACGGTCGCCGCCTTCCTTCTCTCGGTCGGCGCAGCCCTCTGGATCGCGCTCGGCATCAATAGCGGCCTGCGCAAGATCAGGACGGTCGCGGAAGCCGTCGCCATCGGCGATCTCGACCAGACTGTCGAGATCAAGACGAACGACGAGATCAAGGACCTTGTCGACACGATCAATGTGATGACCGGCAACCTGCGCAACACCGCCACCATCGCCGACCAGATCGCCAATGGCGACCTGACCGTCACGCCGAAGCCGCAATCCGACAAGGATATACTTGGCCTCTCGCTGGAAAGCATGGTCGAGCGCCTGCGCGGCGTCGTGGCGGATGCGCTTTCGGCCGCCAACAATGTCTCCTCGGGCAGCCAGGAACTGTCGGCCAGCTCCGAGCAGCTCTCGCAGGGCGCGACCGAGCAGGCATCGTCTGCCGAAGAGGCTTCTGCCTCGATGGAAGAGATGGCCGCCAACATCAAGCAGAACGCCGACAACGCCGCCCAGACGGAAAAGATCGCCCGCCAGTCCGCCAAGGACGCCGAAGCCTCCGGCGAGGCTGTCGGTCGCGCCGTCGGCGCCATGCGCACCATCGCGGAAAAAATCTCGATCGTTCAGGAGATCGCCCGCCAGACCGACCTGCTCGCCCTGAACGCCGCCGTGGAAGCGGCCCGCGCCGGCGAACATGGCAAGGGCTTCGCCGTCGTTGCCTCGGAAGTGCGCAAGCTTGCCGAGCGCAGCCAGGCAGCCGCTGCCGAGATCAGCGCACTCTCCGGCCAGACGGTGTCCGTCGCCACCGAAGCCGGCGACATGCTGACCCGTCTGGTACCCGACATCCGCAAGACCGCCGAACTGATCTCGGAAATCTCCGCCGCCTGCCGCGAGCAGGATATCGGCGCCTCGCAGATCAACGAGGCAATCCAGCAACTCGACAAGGTGACCCAGCAGAACGCCGGGGCATCGGAAGAGATGTCGGGCACGTCGGAAGAACTCGCCGCCCAGGCGGAAGAACTTCAGACCTCGATTGCCTTCTTCCGCGTCGACCGCGCCGCCGGTGCACAGGCCTCCGCCCAGCGCCGTCCGGCACCGGTCACGGCACGTCCGATGGCAAAGCCGGTCACCACGACGACCGTCCGCAAATCCGACAACAGCGTCAATGCCCAGCAGGCCCGCGCCCGCGGCTTTGCCCTCGACATGTCGATGGGCGGCCCGGATGCCGACGACGCAGACTTCAGGGAAAGCGCTTGATCATGGCCGGAACGCCCTCCGAATCCCAATACGTCACCTTCTCCCTCGACAACGAGGTTTTCGCCGTCCCCGTCTCGGTGGTCCGGGAAATTCTCGACCATGAGGATGCCTTCAGGATCCCGCATGGGCCGGACTACCTGCTCGGCCTCAGGGACGTGCGTGGCCAGGGCGTGCCGGTCATCGATCTGCGTCTTCGTCTCGGCATGACGAAGACGCAGAAGACGCCGCACACGCGGGCGCTCGTGCTCGACGTGCCGATCGGCGAGAAGACCCTGACGTTGGGGCTTGTCGCCGACCGCGTCTACGAGGTCATTCCCTTCCGCAACGAGGAGATCGAGGGTGCGCCTGACATCGGCGTGCGCTGGCCCTCCGATTACATTGCCGGCGTCGTGCGCCGAAACGGTGGCTTCGTCGTCATCGTCGATCTCGCCCGCCTCTTCTCCGGCGCGGAAGTGGCGATGATGGGCACGGCAAACCGCCTCGCCGCCACGGCATAATTCAGGAGAACGGCGTGGGAGCAGCATTGCGGGCGCAGGCGAGCGAAGACGGCTTGAGCAGCCGGAACTTCGAGGCGCTGTCGCGCTACATCTACGACTATAGCGGCATCAAGATGCCGATCACGAAGCTGACGATGCTGGAAGGCCGCCTGCGGCGCCGCCTCAGGGCGACCGGCATCCCCAACTTCAACGCCTATTGCGACTATCTCTTCAAGCATGGCGGCATCGAGAAGGAAGCGATCTTCCTGATCGACGCCGTGACGACCAACAAGACGGATTTCTTCCGCGAGCCGAAGCATTTCGAGTTCATGGAGCGGACCGGCCTGCCGGAACTCGCCGCCGCCGGACACAAGCGGCTGCGTTTGTGGAGTGCCGCCTGCTCCATCGGTGCCGAACCCTATACGATGGCGATGGTTCTGCAGAATTTCGCCGACAACACGCCGGGCATCGACTACCGCATTTTCGCGACCGACCTCTCGACGGACGTGCTGCAAGCCGCCCGCCGCGGCGTCTATCCGCGCGACATGGTCCAGCCGGTGCCGGTGGACATGCAGCGGCGCTATGTGATGGTCTCGCGCGATGCCGCACGCGGCGAGGTGCGCATTCATCCGCGGCTGCGCGCGACCATCGGCTTTGCCCGTATGAACCTCATGGACAACGCCTACAAGGTGGGCGAGCCGATGCACATGATCTTCTGCCGCAACGTGCTGATCTATTTCGACAAGCCGACGCAGGCCAAGGTGCTGTCGCGGCTGTGCGACTGCCTCATTCCCGGCGGCTATCTCTATGTGGGTCACTCCGAAACGGTCACCGGCATTTCCCTGCCGGTGCGCCAGGTCGCCAACACGGTTTTCAAGAAGATCTGATGCCCCTTCCCGGCCGCAAAATCCGCGTTCTCATCATCGACGATTCCGCAAGCGTGCGTCAGGCGCTGACCCATGTGCTGGAAGAGGACCCCGAGATCGAAGTGATGGGCGCAGCCTCCGATCCCTTCATGGCGGCGAAGAAGATCCAGGAAGAACTGCCCGACGTCATCACGCTCGATGTGGAAATGCCGCGCATGGACGGCATCACCTTCCTGCGCAAGATCATGTCGCAGCGGCCGATCCCCGTCGTCATGTGCTCCTCGCTGACCGAGGAAGGTTCGGAAACGCTGATGCAGGCGCTGGAAGCCGGCGCGGTCGACATCATCCTGAAGCCGAAGATCGGCGCGGCCGACCACCTGGCCGAATCCGGCACCCGCATCCGCGAGGCGGTCAAAGGGGCGGCCGTCGCCCGCCTCGGCACGAACCGCCGCAGTGCCGCCGCAAGCGGTCCCACCGCCAAGCTTACCGCCGATGCCGTGCTGCCCCCGCCGACCGGGCGCGCCATGGCCAAGACGACGGAAATGGTCGCCTGCATCGGCGCCTCGACCGGCGGCACGGAGGCATTGCGCGTTCTCCTGGAACAGCTGCCGGCCAACGCGCCGGGCATCGTCATCGTGCAGCACATGCCGGAAAAATTCACCGCTGCCTTCGCCAAGCGGCTGAACAGCCTCTGCGAGGTCGAGGTCAAGGAAGCGGTGCATGGCGATCCCGTGCTGCGCGGCCATGTGCTGATCGCTCCCGGCGACCGCCACATGATGCTGGAACGGCAGGGCGCGCGCTACCATGTCGCGGTGCGCGAGGGCCCGCTCGTCTCGCGCCACCGGCCCTCCGTCGACGTGCTCTTCCGCTCCGCCGCCCGCGCAGCGGGTGCCAACGCCATGGGCGTCATCATGACCGGCATGGGCGACGACGGCGCCCGCGGCATGGCCGAAATGCACCAGGCCGGCGCCTATACGGTAGCGCAGGACGAGGCGAGCTCCATCGTTTTCGGCATGCCGAAGGAAGCCATCGCCCATGGCGGCGTCGACAGGATCCTGCCGCTCGACCAGCTCGCCCGCGAAATCCTCGCAGCCGACCGGCGCCGATAGGCATTTTCACCGACCGTTAACCATAAATGGCGACAGTGAAGAGACACCATGCAGGTGTTTGTTCGAGCGATGACCGGCTCGCGAACCGATCCGGAGAGGCTATGCCCGTCATCACCTTCGCCAATACCAAGGGCGGCGCCGGCAAGACGACCGCGGTGCTTTTGCTTGCGACCGAGCTTGCCCGTCTCGGCTTTCGCGTCTCGGTGCTCGACGCCGACCCGCAGCACTGGATCACCCGCTGGTACGAAAATTCCGAGGGCGCGCTCGGCAGGCGCCTGAATGTCGTGCCCTATGTCACGATGAGCACGATCGACCGGCAGCTGGCCGAGGAAAAAGCCCGCGCCGATTTCGTGCTGATCGACCTGCCCGGCTCGCGCAGCTCGCTCCTCGCCAAGGCCGTCGGCCATGCCGACTATGTGCTGATCCCGGTACAGGGCTCGGCGATGGACGCCCAGGGCGGCGCCAATGTTATCGAGCTCCTGCAATATCTCGAAGACAAGGCCGATATCCGCATCCGCCATTCCGTCGTGCTCACTCGCGTCAACTCGATGGTGACGACGCGGGCGATGAATGCCGTAAAGGACCTGCTTGCCGCCCGCCGCGTGCATCTCCTGGAAACCCCGATCATCGAACGTTCCGCCTTCCGCGACATCTTCGGCTGCGGCGGCACGCTCTATTCTATGGATGCGAAACGCGTCAGCAATCTCGACAAGGCGCAGGAAAATGCCCGCGCGCTGGCGCTCGAGGTGCTCAAGCAGATTCCGGCCGTGGTCGCTCCCGCAACGAGCCGCCTGAAGGATGTGGCATAAGGCACAGGCTGCTGCCATCGCAGACGAGACGCCGGTCGCGGATCAGAAGCGGAATTTGACCATACCCTTGAAGACACGGCCCCAGCCATTCCAGCCGGGTGTCACCTCGAACTTCTCATCGAGAAGGTTGTAGGCGCTCGCCTCGAAAATGACGCTCTTGTCGAACGGTTCCCACGTCAGGTTCGCATCGAGCGTCCAGTAGTCGTCCAACTTGCGCGCAGTGGGATCTGCATAGCGCTCACCGATATAGTTGGCAGCAATCGTCGCCTTCACATTCGCCTCGCTGACATAGGTAAGCGCAACCTGTCCGGAATGCCGCGGCAGGAAGGGAAGGTCCCGACCGAATGACGGGCTTGCTGCATCCTTGTCCGCCGAGAAGGCAAGCGCATAGGTCGCCGACAGGCCGAAGCCATAGTCCAGCGCCAGATTGGCGGTCATCGCAACACGATCCGCCGTCGCCTTGTCGAAACCAAGATTCGATATGATCAGGGCATCACTGATCGTCAGATCGTTGAACATCTGATGCTGATAGTCGATCGTGGTGAAGAACCGGTCGGTCCATTCCGCGTCCCATTTCAAAGCCAGCGTATCTGCATATCCTTTGGCTCCCACGCTGAACTCGTTGGGCTGCAAGCCGACGATGCCGATCGGTGCCAGCGTCGGCGTCGTCGCGTCCATGCTCTGACGGATATAGCCCGCCCGCAGCCATTGCCCTTCGGCCGGTGTCCAGGCGAGCCCTATTCTCGGATCGAAATGTTTTGAATCATTGCCGTCGCCCCCGCCCCAGATCGTCGCGAACAGTCCGTATTCGGCCTTCAGATCGGGGGTGATCTCCTGAGTGAGATCCACATAGGCCTTGGCGAAATAGCTGTCATCCCGTGTCGAGGTTCTCGCAGTCGGAAAGCCCGTTACCGAGAACTTCAGGCTTGTCACATTGTCGAGGAGACCGCCTTCCACGCCGTACCGCCAGATCAGATCGTCGCTTTCGACCGTATGATTGAGCGCCGCGACATAACTTTTCTGACCGAAGCCCAGGGTTGCCTCGGCAAATACGGGTGGTGTCAACTCCCCGAGCGAGCGTTCAAAATCGAACGATGAATACAGGAGTGCCGCATTCACGACGTTGCGGTAATCGATCGTGTGGCTCCAGCCCAGGCCGCCCGTCGTGAAGGTCGTATCGACCCCGTAGGTTTGCCCGGGAAAGAAATCGTTCAGATAGGGAAGGCCAAACGCGAAGGCGTTGGTGCTGTGGCTCGCGTAGGCGACCAGCCTGTCATCAGGCGTGACCGTGGACGTCAGGTAGCCGTTGAAGCTCAGGATGTCCAAGTCGGTATCGATGTCGCGGGCAAAAGTACCATTGTCGATATGGCGTGTATCGTCGGGCGATTTCGAATATTGCAGGCTCAGATTGCTGCTGAAGGGCACCGGTTCGTTCGAATAGCTCTGGAAATCCAGCGAACCCAGCCAGCCCTCGGTGCCCGGATTGAGCGTCGTGCCGATGCCGACCGACGCTTCGAAAAAAGGACGGTTCAGGAGCGAGGTGCCGCGGGATCGGCTGGAAACGAGGTGGGGGTTGAACAGCAGGCCCTGAAAAAACGACGAGAACGCCGTGCTGTTCGGATTGTCGGTAATGACGTCGTCACCGGCAAGATAGGAGCTCACCAGCGGGGACGCACCACCGCGCAGCACCTGGTCCATATAGGCGCTGCCGGCGAAAGGATCGAAAACGGCGTCGCCGTAATATTGTCCCCAGGCGTTGAGCCCCTGCAGGCGGAAGGCGGCATTCAGCGTCGAGCCGGCCCGCTGATTTGCCTGCAGCGACGCAAACTGGCCGCCCTGCGCCCGCGAGCGACGAAGATATTCCTGCGCAGAGTGGATCGCGCCGGCCGCATCATAATCGTCGATGGCAATGGCGGTCCGCATTTCGGAGATGACCCGGTCGTTCTTGTCGAGGCGTTCGGCATTGTCGAGGGCCTGTTGCCCCGGCTCACGGTCACCGCCTTCATAATGCGCAGCAGCCAGCATGAGCTGGGATTGCGAATGGGCCGGATTGGCTGTCGAGGCAGCCAGGAGATCGTCCAGCGCCTTGTCGATCTCGCCGGTCTGCAAATAATACCGGCCCCGTGCCAGGAAGGCGATGCTGAAGGACGGATCGGCGGCAATCGCGAGATCGATCTCGCGCTTCGCATCCTTCATCCGCGACTGGTCGAGATAGAAGATGGCCAGATTGGCGTGGCCGATCGCGCTTTCCGGATCGAGTGCGATCGAGCGCTTCATCGCCGCTTCGGCCCTGCGCTCATCACCGCGGGCACTCTGGGCGAGACCGATATCGTTCCACACCATGGACGAACCCGGCATGAGCGTCGCGGCGCGGTCGAGGTCCGCGAGCGCAGCCTCGATGTTCCCCTCGAAATCCCCGCGCAATCGCGCACGGGCGATCAGGGCCAGCGCATCGTCTGGATCGATCGCCAGGGCCTGATCAACCGCCTCGCGCATCTGTGCGCGGTCGTTGGTGAGCTGGGCAAGAAGCGCGCGGATTGCCGGCAGCGACGATTCTTCGGGAAAACGCGCTTCCGCCGCCTTGATGGTCGCAACCGCCGCCGGGATATCCTCCAGGAAGCCGGCGGTATAGGCTTTCATGACGGCCGAATAGGGATCGCGCACCTCCGTCGGCGGCTTCAGAGCGAGCTTGGGATTGAGGAGCGTTTGTGCGTAATATTCGCCATAGGCCGCAATCGCCCGGCGCTTCGGGTCAAGCGCCGGCATCGCCTCCGCAAAAAAGCGGGCCGCGTCGTCATAGCGCTTTTCCGCGCCGGCCACGAGCGCGTCGAGATAGGCCGCGCGCGCCTTGCCTGCGCGCGTCATCGGCCTCTTGCGGGCCTCGGCCAGCGCCTCCAGAGCCGGCCCCCGCCCTTCGAGGCTGAAGCGCGTCTCCGCAAGCGTTAGCCAATCTTCCGCGCTTCGCCGTTCAGGTGCAATCGCCTGGACCCGCGTGTCTTCCGCACGCATCTCCCTGACCGGCAGCGGGTTGGCCGGCATGAAGGTGAAACCGTCGCGCAGCGTAATATAGAAGAGCATCTGCTCACGATCGTCGGGCGTCACGATCACGAGTTTCTGCGGCGCCTGGCCGAGCGTGGCGACGGCCGCTTCGCCCTGCGCAACCTGGACGCTGCCGTAGTCGTTCTTCAACTCGACCTGACCTTCGAGCACGATCAGCGAGGTCTTGTCACCCTGCACCGTCAGCGACCAGTCCGTGCCGCGGATCGCCGCCGTCGCCGCAGGCGTCTCGACCGCCAGCCCCTGCCCGCCGCGCTCCGCACGCGCCCACATCGTGCCGCTTTCGAGGTTGAGCATCGTGTCGCCGGCCGGCGCCATCTGCTTGACCTGAAGGGTGGAATTGCGGCCGAGCCGCACCTGCGTGCGATCGGCGAAGAGGATCGCGAGCTGTCCGGTCGCGTTGGTGCGCAGGAGATCGCCGCCCAGCAGGTTCTGATGGCGCACGACATCCTGCCAGTTCGAGAGGTCGACGAAACGCACCTCCTCGCCCAGCTTCTGATCGATGACCGAGCCGGCGACCGGCCTTGCGCCGCGGTCAAGCGGATCCGCAAGCGACGCGCCGGCCTGCCCCACGAGAAGGCCACCCGCCAACAGCGGGACGGTCAGAACGGAAAGCGACACGATACCCGTCCGGTATCGGTACAGATGCTGCTGCCTGTGCAATCCAACCCCCAACTGGATGCGGAGACCGCGTCAGACCGGCTTGGAATTTGCCCTGGTCGCCTCGGCCGCAGGAAAATCAAGCGGAGTGGAAACAGCACGCAGGTAATAAATGTTACAAGCTGAACGCGAATACCCGGCAACGTTACCGGCTTTTCCTACGGGAGGCAATGAGAGTGACGGTTGTACCCTTCACAAGTTCGCGTCATCCGCCTAAACCGGCGCCGTCCCGCCGCCGGGAAAGCGCCAGCCCAGCCGCACGCCAAGCGTTCCAAGCGCGATCAGCATCATGCCGAGCGCCTGCGCCACGCCGAGCGGATGGCCATAGACGACCCAATCGATGATGATCGCGACGAGCGGATAGATGAAGGTCAGCACCCCGATAACCGGCGTCGACAGCTTCGGATAGGCGGAATACATCAGCACATAAGCAATGCCTGTGTGCAGGATGCCGATGCCGAGAAGCCACCCCCATGACGCCGCCGGGACGGAACCGAACAGATCGGCAAAGGGGGCAAGCAGGACGACGCCGACGATCGTCTGGCACAGGGTCGTCACCTCCGGACGCTGCTGCCCGAGACCTTTCGCCAGAATGGTCGCGATCGCATACAGCAGCGCCGCCGCGAGTGTCAGCGCGATCCCGGCCATCCACCTCATGCCGACCGTACCGGAAGAGCCGACGAGACCACTTGCGAGAACGACACCGACGAACGCGCCGACCATCCAGATCATCTGGTCGGGCGTGATCCGCTCCTTTAAGAACAGAACACCGATCAGGACCACGAAGAAGGGCTGGATATGATAGACGATCGTCGTCGTGGCGATAGACGTCATCGCAAATCCGGCAAAGAACGCGATCCAGCTCAAGACCATGCAGACACCGCCCAGCGCGGCGAGCGCCAATCGGGTCGGTGAGAGGCTGCGGTCCGGCAAATAGCCGCGGATCAGGCACCAGGCACTGAGAAAGACGGTGCCGAAGGCACATCGCCAGAAAACCGTCGTGACCGGATCGAGGCCGGCCTCGGTCGCGAATGCCCCGACAGTGCCGACGATCATCATTGCCGCCACGAGCCTTGCGGCGGGAAAGCGGGTGTCGGGTGTTCTGTCCATAAGCCCCTCCAAGCAGGTCGAAAGGCCATATTGCGGCACGGCGTATCTCAATCAAACGAATAGATTTGGCGAACGCTATTCGTTATACTGATAGCGATATGGCGAATCTTCTGGATATCGAGCTGCTGCGAACCTTTGTTGCCGTTGTCGAGACGGGCAGCTTTTCCAGTGCCGCGCCCCGAATCGGCCGTAGCCAGTCGGCTGTCAGTATGCAGATGCAGCGGCTGGAGCAGACCGTCGGCAAACAGCTCCTGATCCGCGGACCGAAGGCTGTCAGCCCCAATGCGGCCGGCTCGGACTTCCTGGTCCATGCCCGGCGGCTCTTGAAACTGTCGGACGAGGTATGGGCGAGCGTCACACGGCCGGAGGAGAGCGGCAGCGTCCGCCTCGGCGTTCCCGACGACTATGCGGCCTTTCTGCTGCCGCCGGTGCTGGCGCAATTTGCGGCGGAGCATCCGCGGGTCACGGTCGAACTCGTATGCGAGCCCTCGACCGGCCTGACGAAGGCGATCGAGGACGCGCGGATCGACCTGGCGATCGTCACGCGCCTGGCGGGGCAGCCTGTCGAGGTGTTGAGACGGGAGCCCTTCGTCTGGGTCGCGTCGCCATCCCATATCGCGTGGGACAGCGACCCGCTCCCCGTCGCCCTGTTCGAACCGGGCTGCACCGCCCGGATCAACGTCTTGAAAGCCCTTTCCGAAGGTGACCGCACCTATCGATGCACCTATTCGAGCGCGAGCCTTTTGGGTCTGGTCGCGGTCGTGCAGGCGGGGCTTGGCGTTGCCGGTCTGGCGCTCTGCAGCGTGCCGCCATCCTTGCGCATCATCGGACCCAACGAGGGGTTGCCGCTGCTGGACGACCTGGAAATCAGCATCCTGCGCAATTCCCGATCCACGGGACCGGCGATCGAGCGCCTGAACAGCTTCCTCCACCGTGCTCTGGCGCAAAAATCCTGAGCGTTTGACGGGTAGCCGCAGCGCCCGGGACCCTTGCAACGCGGCCAGCCTTACGGAAATTTATGATCGGCCGGGACCATCTGCGTTTCGGTCACCAGCGTCGCCTCGTCGCTGAGCGCGGGAACGCCGAAATTTAGGCCCAAATCGAGAAAGACGCTGACCTGGCCCGCACCGTCTGCGCAACGTTCTCCGCGACGAAAACCGCATGCTCGGTCACTTGCGGCAGTCCCATCAGTTCGCCGAACGTGCCGCGTGCCAACGGGCCCGCGACGTAAAGGGTCTCGGCGGCGCTTCCATCCGCAGAGATGGTGCGGCTTTGCGCATCGACGGCGATGCCGAGGCCGACGGCATCCGGTTGCAGGTCTCCCACTTCGGCGAGACTGGTCAGAAAGGGCTGGCTTGAAAGGACCGAGGCATGACCCGGGCCGGTGGTGATGACCACGCTGTCGACTTGGCGCTGGAACGGCTCCCGGCCGTGGCGCGATCGAAAATCCACGACGATTCCGCCGTCCTGCGAACGGTTCACACCGGATATGGCGGCCGCGTGGAAGGCGAGTGTGCCATTCGCCAGACGCCGGTCGATGATCGCTTCCAGCTGGGGCGCGATGCGGAAACGATGCACGTCCCAATAGGGCCGCAGGAAGCGCACGAGACGCCGCCGCTCGGCGACCGGCAAGGCGCGCCAGATATCGCCGCCCTGCCCACGAACCCGGTCGAAAACCGCATGCCAGCTCACCCCAGCGGTCGCCGCTTCGGCAAGGCTGTCGCGGACCCGCCGCAGCAAGGCCCGCGCCGAGCGAACGGGCGGGGTAAGAAACTCTCCGAACGGCTCCTGTGCGGCCAGATTGTGCCCGCGCGAACGAAGCCCACGGCGCGAGACGGCGGTGATAAGCCCGCGATGGCCGCCGGCATCGAGCGTCGCGATCACATCGGCCGCCGTCAGCCCCGTTCCGACGATCAGCACCCTGTCCTCGGGTCCGATGCCGGAGAGGGCGCCGGGCACCGTGGCATCGGGAACGTAGCCGGCATGACCGGCAAGAACGCGATCGACGGCGGCCGGCGGCTGCGGGTTGGGATGCGTCGTCGCGACAACGACGATATCGGCCTCCAGCACCGAGCCGTCTTCCGCCGCGACGTTCCAGAGGCCGGAGGGCGCCCTCGTCAGCGCGCGAACACGGCTGCGGCGATGCTGGATCACGCCGCTGGCGACAACGGGTGCGAGGCTGTCGGCAACATAGCGGCCAAAGGCCGAGCGGCGCGCAAAGGCATGCCCATCCGGCGTAACGGCTTCGGGGTCATCGGCAAGGGCACCGCTGCTGTCGAGCCAGCGCTGAAAATGCTCGCCGTTGTCGGGCACGAGCGTCATGCGCGACGCCGGCACGTTGATGCGGTGCGCCCGTTCATCCGTATCATAGGCAAGGCCGCCGCCGAGCACCGACCGCGGCTCGAAGACGACGATCCGCGCGGCATCGCCGGCGAGCTTGTTTGCAAGATGATAGGCACAGGCCGCTCCCGAAAAACCGCCGCCGATGATGGCGACGACGGGCTTTGCGCGGCTCTGGTCCACAGTTGCGTCCGGAAGGGACATTGCTATTGACACTGCTTTACGCGCCGATCGATTTCAGCGCAGGAACACGTTCGGCATCGCGCCGCTTCACGGCTTCGATATCCCGGTAGCCGTCGGCCGGATGGGTTTTCGGCAGGTAGGGTCCCTCGCCGAACAGCTTCTCCCGCAATGTACCCGGCTTGTAGGTCGTCGGATAGGCATCGCGTTTCTGCAGTTCCGGGACGATATGGGCAACGACGTCCTCGAAACTGTCCGGCGTCACCGCATAAGCGAGGTTGAAACCGTCGACATCCGTATCGGCCACCCACTCCTGGAGGATATCGGCGATGCGCTCCGGCGAACCGACGAAGACCGGCCCCATGCCGCCGATGCCGCCGAACTGCGCGAGCTCGTCGATGGTCCACGACTTGTCGCCGCCGGCAATGTGCTCCACGAAGGAATGGATGGCGTTGGTCTCGATCTTTTCCACCACATCCGTGGGCGCATACTGGCCGAAATCGATGCCGCTCCAGCCGGACATGAAAGTCAGCGAGCCGTCATAGGAGACGTAGCTCTTGTAATCCTCGAACTTCTTCTGCGCCTTTTCCTCGGTCTGGTCGGTGATGACGGTGACGAGCGTATAGATATAGACCTTCTTCGGATCGCGGCCGGCCGCGGCGATGCGCTGGCGTATGTCGGCGACATAGGCCTTGAGCACCGATTTCGTCGGGGCGGCGACGAAGATGCATTCGGCATGGGCTGCTGCAAACGCCTTGCCCGGACCGGAGGCGCCGGCCTGGTAGAGAACCGGCATGCGCTGCGGCGAGGGCTCGGTGAGGCCGTATCCCGGCACCTCGAAATACTTGCCCTTGTGGCCGATCTCGTGAACCTTTTCCGGATGGGTGAAGATGCGCCGGTCGCCGTCGCGCACCACCGCCCCCTCCTCCCAGGAGCCTTCGAGCAGCTTGTAGAGCACCTCGACATATTCGGCGGCGACCTCGTAGCGATTGTCGTGCCGGCGCAGGCCGCCTTGGCCGATGTTCTTCGCCCCACTCTCCAGATAGGAGGTGACGATGTTCCAGCCGATCCGCCCCTTGGAATGATGATCCGCCGTCGCAAGGCGGCGGGCGAAGGTATAGGGGTGCTCGAAGGAGGTGGAGGCGGTGATGCCGATGCCGAGATGCTCGGTAGCAAGCGCGATGGGTGCCGCAAGCTGAAGCGGATCGTTTACTGGAAGCTGCGCGGCCTGATGGATGGCGTGGTAGTTCGAGCCCTTGTAGACATCGTAATAGCCGATGACATCGGCGATGAAGATGCCATCGAAAACCCCGCGCTCCAGCGTCCGGGCGAGATCCTGCCAATAGTCCAGGTCCTTGTATTTCCAGGACTTGTCGCGCGGATGCGCCCAAAGGCCGGGGGACTGGTGGCCCACGCAGTTCATGTCGAAGGCGTTGAAACGGATGTGGCGTGCCATGGGTCTCTCCAGTGAACGAGGATGCCTGAGGGCATCGACCGGAGGCGAAGATAACGCCTTCCCCATTCAAATACAGAAATTCTATGTTTTATATAGATTAATTTCAGGAATGACTTTCCTGATTGCGGGCGGAGGCCTTGGGGAAAGGCGCGCACCTGATCTCAACGCCCTGGAGTGTCGATAAAAAAGGCCGCAACCCATAGGGATTGCGGCCAGGTGACCACCCCACCACGAGGCTGGATTTCAGAGCGCGCCGTTCTTCGGCGGCGTGACGCCATTGAGATGATAGTTGCCGACGACGTGGTACTTCCAGCGCACCGGGTCGTGCAGCGTGTGGGTTCGGGCGTTGCGCCAGTGGCGCTCGAGATTGAGGCCGCGCTTGGTGGCGGAGGTGCCGGCCAGCTCGAACAGCACGTTGGTGGCGTCGATGGCGAGCTCGCTCGTCAGTACCTTGGCGGCGGCCACCGAAAGCGTCGCGGCAACGGCATTGTCCGCAGTGAGATTGACCTGCGCCTGGTCGACCTTGCGCCCCGCCCGCTCCAGCGTCGCCTCGGCCGCCTCGACGCGGATGGCGAGTTCGCCGATGCGGGCGATGGTCAGCGGATCGTCGGCGGCGCGCTCGACCCCGCTGTCTGTCCACGGCCGCGCCTTGTCGCGAACATAGCCGATCGTCTCCTTCAGCGCCGCGCGCGCAATGCCGAGATCGACGCCGGCATGGATGATCTGGCCGACGGAACCGATCGTGCCGGGGCGCTCGAAACCCTTCTGATGCGGCACGACGGCATCAGCCGGCACATAGACATCGCGCAGGATCGTCGTGCCGCTGCCCGTCGTGCGCTGGCCGAAACCGTCCCAGTCATCGACGATCTCGATCCCCTCGGTACCGCGCGGGACGAAGGACATGGTGAGGCGGTCCTGCGCATCGAGCGCGAAGATCACCACCCAATGGGCAAAGAGTACGCCCGTCGAATAGAACTTCCGCCCATTGATGCGAAAACCCGCGCCATCGGGCGTGATGCGGGTGTTGTAATCGCCCACCGTCTTGGTGCCGACCTCGGAAAGCGCATTGCCGAAGCGATCGCCGGCCAGCGCCCGGCCGAAATAGAAGCGCTTCTGCGCCTCGCTGCCATCGTGGCGGAGCGCTTCGAGAATGTAGAAATGGTTCTGCGGAATCTGGCCGATCGAGCTATCGGCCTCCGACAGGATCGCCGTGACCTCGGCGAGCACCGCGTTGGAGACGTCGATGCCGCCATAGTCGGCGG
>NZ_JBLZPH010000172.1:0-4273 GCF_049199205.1 Shinella sp. M31
CGACGGCGCTATCCGGTGTTCGCGCCACACGCCGCCAGCGTCAGGGCATCGCGGTCCGGCAGATCCGCCACCGAGATGCGGACAACGCTGCCGTCCGACACGGGCCGCCGCAAGGCGTCCTTGCGCATAGGGTCGAAGCAGAGCGCTCCGGCGACAGTCAGCATCTGAAGGCGGGAGCGGGAGATCGCCAGTTCTCCGGCCAGCAGCCGGTCGAGCCGGAGCTGACTCGGCAGCGGAACCGAGAAAACGATCTCTAGATTGCCCTCGCCGACGCATTCTTCGAGCATGGTCTTGTGAACGATGCTTTCGGGAAAGACCTCGATGCGCGATGCCTTGTGCCGTAGCCCTTCGAGGTCGAAGGCGTACCGGCGGGCCCATGCCGCGTCGTTCGACTGCAAAGCCTGCAAGGTCGCCGGATCGATCGTACGGATAGCCCGGCGCTCGAAAAGCGTGCGGTTCCAGGTGTTGTCGCAAGTGGTGCATTTGTAGATCAGCCAGGCGTCGAGTTTCTTGCCGTTGGCATTGAGCCGGAGCCGGTCGCTCGACCGGAACGGCCGTGGCGCGGCACAGGTGCTGCAGGCAAGAATGGGCTGCGGCGCGTGGAGAGGGATGACGGTCCAGCGGACCCTGAAGGAATTTTGCATGTCGTCTTGGTCTTCCGAAAGGAAGTTCACCAAGAAGAGGTCGCGAGAAGCCCGTTACGGGCGCGGTTTGGCGATGTTTTGTGAGCGGAAGAGCTGAGGCAGCCGGAAATGGCTGCGCGTGGCACAGGTCGACAATGCCAGACCGGTCTCAGACCACCACCCGATGAACAAGTCACGGCTTAGCACGGCAAGCGCCATGCTGCTCCATGGGGTGAAAAGGGGTGAGACCGGTATTTACGACGGCAAAACGGAACCTCTGGGTGCCAAAGCTCTTCGCCGCGACCCTAACAAACAGCTGAATGCAAGAAAAGTATCTTCCGCCCAGCGATTGCAGTCTTTGCCGCTTCGACCCTTCGACGCCTCATTCCGATCGCGGCAAGAAGGATACGTTTGGAAAAATTTGGTTGTATTAGCCCTGAATCACATCTTACGGACCGCGACAGACCGTTTTCTTCCCGTTATATTCAACTAGAGGAAGAACAGACTGCGCCAGGCCACACCCTTGAACGATCACGCGATTTTACCCCACGTCATCGTGACCGATGACGACGAGGACCTGCGGGAGATGGTTTCCGACTATCTTGCCGGCCAGGGGTTTTCCGTCTGCGGCGTCGCCAGCGGCGCGGCTCTCGATGCCGCCCTCTCCGAGCGGCCGGCCGACCTTTTGATCATCGATCTCAATCTGCCGTCCGAGGACGGGTTCTCGATTGCACGGCGCATCCGGGCCGGCTCCGCCGTGCCGATCATCATGCTGACAGGCGCCGCCGATGTGGTGGACCGTATCGTCGGTCTGGAAATGGGGGCGGACGATTATGTCACCAAGCCGTTCGACCTGCGCGAACTGAAAGCGCGCATTCGCGCCGTATTGCGCCGGGGCGTGACCGCGCCGGCGGAGCCCGTGGCCCAGCCTGCCCAAGTGGCCGGTAAGAACCTCGTGAGCTTCGGTCGCGCTCATCTCGATCTCGAAGGCCATTGCCTCATCCTCGCCGACGGCACCCGCGACACGCTGACCGCCATGGAATTCGACCTGTTGCGAGTGCTGGCGCAGCACCCCAACCGGGTTCTCAGCCGCGACCGCCTGCTCGACCTTGCCCATAACCGCGACAACGAGCCCTTCGACCGCTCGATCGACGTGCGCATCACGCGCCTGCGCAAGAAGATCGAGGCCGACCCCGCCAAGCCGACGACCATCAAGACCATCCGCGGCGTCGGCTACATGTTCGTCACCAACCGCAGCGTTTAGGCCGCCTCGGCCTCATAGGCTGCGCGCATCATGACGCCGGCGACGAGCTGGTAGGTTTCCGTCCAGACATTGCGGACGTCGGCGGTGAAGCGCTCGCCGAAGGAGAGCGACAGGGTTTCGATCAGCGCCTTGCCGACCGTCTCATAGTGGCCGCGCTCGACGCCGTAGGTGACATGTTTCACCGCCAGTCCTTCGAGAACGGGCACCAGCGCATCGAGCTTGCGCAGCGAGTTGACGGCCAGCGCCAGTGCGGCCATCAGCTTGCGGCCCTGGGCGGCCATGTCGGATGAGGTGAAGAGCCGGCGCAGCGACGGGTCGTTGACGAAAAGCCGTTCGTAAAACAGGGCGGCGGCGGCATCCTGCGAGGCACGGACTTCGGCGAAGGTGGTTTCAAGCAATGCGATCTTGTGGTCGTCCATGACACGGGGCTCCATCGGTTGTTCGATGAGGTCACCCTAGACGGTTGCTGTTTCCAGCCTCGTTCTCCTGTGTTTCAACTGTTTCAGCGCGGCGTGGTCAGATCGTCGAGGAAAGCGGCGATATCGCCGGGCGTGAAGGGTTTTTCGATCATCGGACAGCCCGAGCGGGCGAGGAACCGACCGGCCAGCGGGCCCAGCGTGTCGCCGGTCACGAAGCCGATCCGCCCGGCAAGTTTCGGATGGTGTTCGCACAGCCAGTCGTAGAGGCCGGGGCCATCGCCGGAGGGCATGCGAATATCGCAAAGGATCGCATCGAATTTGCCATCGCGCGCGGCAATCCTGCCCCGCGCCTCGTTGCCGCCATGCGTGACGGTGACGGCATAGCCGAGGCGGCCAGCGATCTCCGCCAGCAGTTCGGCGATTGCCACGTCGTCATCGACCACCAGCAAATGCCGGCTCGGGGCGGGTTGATCCGCCTTCGCCGCGGGCCGCGCGGGTTCTGTTTCGCTTGCCTGCGCCGCGTCATAGGGGAGCCGGATGATGAAACGCGCGCCACCACCGGGCCCATCGCCGAGCGTCAGGCTGCCGCCATGCGCTTCCACGAGCCCCTTCGACACGGCAAGGCCGATGCCGGTGCCCGCCCCTTGCGGCTTGGTGGTGAAGAAGGGGTCGAAGATGCGGCTGCGGATCGCCTCCGGCACGCCGGGGCCATTGTCGTCGATGGTCAGTGAAACGGTTCCCTTCCCCCGGTCGGCATCAATGCCGACGGTGATCTTGCGGTTTTCACCGCCCGCCTGTTCCAAAGCCTGCTGGGCGTTGACCAGCAGGTTGAGAATGACCTGGTGGATCTGGCTGGGATCGAGCGACAGAACCGGAAGGCCGTCCGCCCACCGGCGCTCCACGGTGATACCGGCCGCTTCCATCGTATAGCCGAGAAGCTCGACGGCCTCTTCCACCACGGTTTCCAGCCGTGTCGGCGTGCGTTCGGCTTCGCGCTGGCGCGCCATGTCGAGGAAGCTGCGCACGATGCGCGCGCAACGGTCCGCCGCCGTCGAGATGCGTTCGCAGCGCCGCATGAGGCCGTTCCAGTCGGTGACCGCCCGCTCCTCCATCGCCTCGCGCATCATCAGCACCTGGCCGGTGATGATCGACAGGGGATTGTTGAGTTCATGGGCCACGCCTGCCAAAAGCGAGCCGAGCGCCGCAAGCTTTTCCTTCTGGTGGAGTGCGTTGCGCTGCTCGCGGATCTCCGCCTCGGCGCGCCGCGCCGCGCGCTGGTCGCGAATATGGGCGGCGAAAAGCGGCCGCCCGCCGAGCGTGACATCTGTGATGGTGAGTTCGATGGGGATCAATTCGCCCGTCGACAGCATGGCGGGCAATTCGAGCCGCTTGCCAAGCACATTGCCGGCGCCTGTCGCGAGATAGCGGGAAAGACCGTGCTCATGGGCGGCACGGTGTTCGGCGGGGATGATGAGTTCGGCGATCGGTTCGCCGATGACGGCGTCGCGCGCGTAACCGAAGATCGCCTCCGCCGCCGGGTTGAAATCGACCACAAGTCCGTCGCCGTCGATGACGACGATACCGTCGAGTGCCGTGCGAACCACCGCCGCGTGATAGGCTTCGAGTTCGCGAAACTCCGACGGTGTGTTCATGCAAAATCCTTCCGGGAAGCCGGCGCAATCCCGGCCGACCGGGATTGCCCGAGAGGGGCATAAGCTGCGGAAGGGTAACGGCCAAGTGTTTCGCTTGTGTTTCAGCGCCGGTGCTGGAGGTCACCAAGAGCTGCAAGCGGCCAGCCGATCCTATTGCAGCGGAACGACCCTGAGCGGTGTCGTATAGGGCTCGACGCGGAGCGTTCCTTCGGACTGCACGCTGATCTGCTTCAGCGGCGCCTGTTCCAGCTCACCGTCCTTGGCCTTGCGCACGGCATAGCGCCAGACCGTCAGGCTCCCGCGGTCATGCAGCAC
>NZ_JBLZPH010000173.1:0-15208 GCF_049199205.1 Shinella sp. M31
CGACCGACGATCTGCAGGCCGGTCGGCACGCCGTTTCCGGCATGGCCCGTCGGCACCGACAGCACGGGGCAGCGGCTCATCATGTTGAACGGCGTCGTCATGACCCAGCCGAGCGAGGGATTGACCACCTTGCCGTTGATCTCGAGGGTTTCGGTGGAGTGGTCGAAATCGGCCCGCACGGCGGGCAGCGCATTGGTCGGGCAGACGAGCACGTCGTAGCGCTCAAGGATCGGCCCCAACGTCTTGTACATCTCGCCGACGACCTCCAGGCTTGCGACGAAATCCGTGGATTTCGAGGCGCGGCCGAACCCGGCGAACTGCCGTGCATAGGTGGTCATCTTGTCGCCGTGCTCGTCGAGCAGCGTCGAGAGATAGGCGCCGAAAATGTGTTCGAGATAGCCCATGCCGGCTTTGAGGATATGCGGCGGCCAGCCGAGATCGACCTCCTCCACCGTCGCGCCGAGCGAGCGAAAGACGTCAAGCGCGGCCAGCGTGTTCTTCTGCACGTCGGGATCGACCTCGAAGATACCGAGATCCATCGAGAAGGCGATCTTCCAGCCCTTGACCGGCTTGTATTCCGTGGGCAGGCGCAGCTTCGGCCGGAGCGAGACGATATCGTCGGGGCTGGGGCCGCACATGACGTTCTGCAACAGGATCGCATCCCTGACCGTGCGGGCCATCGGGCCGGTATGGCAGAAGAAATCGAGATTGAACGGCGTGTCGTCGGGGTTGCGGCCATAGGGCGGCTTGTAGCCGACGACGCCGCAGGCCGACGCCGGAATGCGGATCGAGCCGCCGATATCCGAGCCCGTCGCGAGCGTCGAGGTTCCCGAGGCGAGCGACGCGCCGGCGCCGCCGGACGAGCCGCCGCAGGTGAACTCCGGGTTCCAAGGATTGCGCGTGACGCCCCAGAGCCGCGACCAGGTGGTACCGGCGCAGCAATATTCCGGTGTGGCGGTGCGCGCATGCACGATGCCGCCGGCCGCCATGACGCGGGCATTCATCGTCGAGGTGCGCTCGGCGATGTGGTCCTTGTGGATCAGCGACCCGATCGAGGTCGGCTTGCCCTTGATCTCGCTTTCGTCCTTGATGCCGACGGGCAGGCCCTCAAGAACGCCGGTGCGCGCGCCCTTGGCATATTTCGCCTCCGCCTTGCGGGCGAGATCCATCGCCTCGTCAAAATGCGTGTAGGTGAGCGCGTTGACCGAGCCCTTCAGCGCCTCGGCCCGGCGGATCGTCGCCTCCATCAATTCGACGGGGGAGAGCTTGCGGCTCTTGAAGAGGTGGATGGCCTCGTGGGCGCTCAGGTAACACAGGTCGAGGTCGTCCATGGAAGGCTCCGGGGTGTGGGTTTTGTCGGCCGGGCGCATCACTTCAACACCTGGGTCCAGATCTTCATGTAGAGGTCGTTGACCTCCTGCGGGCAGGCTGGAGAGAAAATACCCTTGGCGAGGAATTCCTCGGGAACGACGATTTCGGGGGCGTTACGCATCTCCTCAGGCATGAATTTTTCAGACCCCTTGATACCATTGGCATAGCGCGCATAGGCGGAGATCAGCGCGGCATTCTCCGGATCCATGATGAAGTTCTGGAACAGCTTGGCATTCTCGACATTCGGCGCCGTCTTGAGCACCGCGACATTGTCCATCCAGATCGGATAGCCTTCCTTCGGATAACCATAGACGAACCGGTCACTCTTCAGCCGCACGCGCATCGCCGCACCGCCCCAGCTGACGCCCGCTGCATAGTCGCCGGCGGTGTATTTCTCGATGCTGGGATAATCGAGCGCGATCCACTTGTCGCGCGCTGCCGCCAGCCGGTCGCGCACCTTGCGCAGGATCGCCTTGTCCGCCGTGCAGGCACCGCCGCCTTCATGGTAGATGGCAAGCGAGAGGATATCCCCCATTTCCGGGATCACATTGATCTTGCCGACAAGCTCCGGCGGCGGATCGAGAAAGATCGACGACGTGTTGGGATCGCCGGAATAGACCGATTTATCGACTATCACGCCGGTCGTTCCCCATTGCCACGGCACCGTGTAGCGCCGGCCTGGATCGAAACCGACATGCACCCAGCGCGGATCGATATTCTTGAAATTCTCCATCTGGTCGGGGCGCGATTCCAGAAGCAGGCCCTCGTCGATCCAGATCTTCACAAAGGTCGAGGACGGCACGACGATATCGAATTCGTTGCCGCCCTGCCGGGCCTTGGCGATCGCCGTGTCGTTGGAATCGAAGTCGGTGAGCGTCACCTTGACGTCATAGGCCTTCTCGAACTTCGTGATGAGCTCCGGATTTGTATATTCGCCCCAGTTGTAGATGTTCAAAACTCCGGCGGCTTCGGCATCTGCCAGCGGCAGAAGCGCGAAGATCGACACGGCGGCAGTCAAAAGCAGGCGCATGACATACTCCCTCTGTTGAACGGTTCAGGAGGCCCGTCGTCACGGCAGCCGTCATCATCGGCGCGGCAGGACTGCACCGGCTGGAACAACCGTCGACGTCATGGCTTGCCGCGGTCCGGACTCCTCTCCCCGACCAACGGCTCCACTTTCTCCTCCTAAGGAAAGCGTTGCCGGCAGAAGAAAACAAACTGAATAGTTAGTCAAATAGTTTTTTATCAAGAGCGCGCGCCTGTATCGCGATCACCGGGCAAATCACCTCCTTGGCAAATCGGACGACGACGATTCAGGCGCGCACCATGGCTCAAGCTGCGTCCGTGACGGTGTAGACACGCAGGCGGTGCCCGTCGGGATCGGTGGCGACGAAGCTGCGGCCGAAATCCAGCTCCCTCGGTGGCATCAGGATGGTGGCGCCGTTGGCGCGCCATTCCGCATGCCATTGATCGACCTCAGCGGCGCTGTCGACCTTGAAGCCGATTTCCGACCCGCCGCCCGAAACGGACGGTGCGGGCTCCACCCCATCCCGCCCCCAAAGGCCGAGCCCGAGACCGGAGTTCAGGACGAAGATGACGAAGGTCTGGCTCGCCTCGACCGGCTTTTGGCCAAGGATACGTTCGTAGTAACGGCCACTGGCGACCGCGTCGTTTACATAGAGAAGAATGCTGTTGGACATGATGTCTCTCCTGTCTTGGTTGGATGGGAGAAAGCTAACACCATATACTGTCAGTTTCTGGCAGCATCATGCGCCGCGAAGCGGAATGCCCTCGGCCTCGCGCCATGCCCGCAGCATAGCCTGCCGCCGCCTCGGATAACGGATATCGAGCACCTCAGCCGTTTCGATCCGGTCGGTGCGGAAATGGCGGAAGCTTTCGCGCAACTCGCACCAACCGATGACCACGCGGGCATGATCGAAGAAGGACAGAGCGAAGGGCCAGATGGTACGGGCCGAGGCTTCGCCGGAACCGCTGCGATAGGTTACCGCCAGCTTGCGCTCCATGCGGATCGCCTTGCGCAGCAGCGCGACATCGACGCTGTCTTCGGGCAGTTTCGCGCCCGGCCCGACCAGCAATGGCGATGTATCCAGTTCGTTGCGCAAGTCGGCCGGCAGCACGGCGGCGATCCTTGCCAGCGCATTGCGCGCGGCACCGCTCAGATGGCTGTCCGCCCGGTCGGCGACCCAGCGGGTACCGAGCACCAGCGCCTCGATCTCCTCGGCGGAAAACATCAGCGGCGGCAGAAGGAAACCGGGTTTCAGCACATAGCCGACACCCGGCTCGCCCTCTATATCGGCACCCTGCGCCTGGAGGCTGGCGATATCGCGATAGAGGGTGCGCAGGCTCACGCCCGTCTCCTCCGCCAGCGCCTTGCCGCTGACCGGCCGGCGATGGCGGCGCAGGGCTTGCAGGAGATCGAAAAGGCGCTCGGAACGGGACATGGCGCCAGTCTATAGAAGAGGCCTGCCGCCAGAAAGTGGCAGCAGGCCTCAAACGAACCTCAGTTCAGGCCCGTAATCATCGAGACGATCTCGTTCTTATTCGTCTCGACGGTGTTGCGGATGCCGATCTGCGGCGGCGGCGCGCTGCGGGACGCGGTCGTCATTGCGCGACCTCCCGGAGAGCGACCGTGCTGGCCGGCGGCAGCGAGATGCGGCTGTCGGGCGTATCGGCGCCGAACAGCGTGTTGTGCAGGTGGCCAAGCCCGATGGCGGCGGCGCCGACCAGGGCGGCGCGCGCGCCGAGCTCGCTTGCCTCGACATCGATCGGATAGGGAAAACACTGCGGCAGGAAGATTTTCACCCGTTCCAGCATTTCCGGGCGCAGGCCGATGGAGCCGCCGAGGATGACCTTCTGGGGGTTGGCGATGACGGCGATGGCGCCGATGCCGCGGGCGAGAAGACGTGCGGTGTCGTCCAGCACCTTCAGCGCATCGGCGTCGCCTTCGGTTGCGAGATCGAAGATCGCCGGCACCGACAGTGACTTGCCGCTTGCCGCGCGAAACCGGTCGATGATGCCGGCGGAGGCGACGACGCGCTCGAAGGCGCCGTAATGCAGGGATTCGGGCTCGAAGGGATCGGCGCCGAAGGGCAGGAAGCCGAGTTCGCCGGCCGCATGGCTGGCGCCGCGCACCAGATTGCCGCCGACCATCAGTCCGCCGCCGATACCCGTGCCGAGCGCGATGTAAGCCAGATTGTCGATGCCTTGTCCCTGCCCCAGCCAGTTTTCGCCGAGCACCGCAAGGTTGACGTCGTTCTCCAGCATGACATCGAAGCCGAATCCCTTTTCGAAGGCGGCAGCGACATTCATCGTGTCGAGATGGGGAATGTTCGGCGCGAGCAGGATGCGGCCGGTCTTATCGTCAGGTGCGCCGGGCGCACCGATCACGGCAAGCCGGATGCGCTCGCGGGCAATGCCTTGGCGGTCGGCGGCGCGAAAACACATGTCGACGATCTGATCGACAACGGCCTGGCCGCCGCGCGGATCGGTCGGTGCGACATCCTCGGCGAAGACCTGGCAGGTGAGATCGGCAATCGCGACACGGACCTTGGTGCCGCCGAGATCGACCGCGGCGATATAGGCGGCATCCGGCACAAGTTCATAGGTCACGGCGGTGCGGCCGATATGGCCGCTGGTGCGTCCGGTCTCACGCACCCAGCCCTCAATTTCGAGCTGGCGCACGATTTCCGAGATCGTCTGCTTGGAAAGGCCCGTCTGCTTGGAGATCGAGGCGCGCGAGATAGGACCGCCCTGCACGATCGTTTCCATGACCGCCCGCTGGGAGAATTTCCGGGATATCCGAAGGGTCTCGCTCACATCCGCCTCATTTAATTCGTTCAGTCACCGAACTAAATAACGGTTTCGAATGTCCGTCAAGGGTGCTGCGGAAAAAATGGCATCAAGCGGCATCCGGTAGCGATGGCTCGATACCTGCCGGAACCGGACCCGGCACCCCGTTTTCGCCACCACCCTTGCATCGCGGTGACCGAGCAGATGGCCGCCCGAAAATCGGCAACCAGCGCGCCTCCAACTTTTTTCTCGGACCCCGATTGACGGACCGGGAAAAATCAGCCTTTGATTAAATCAAATTGATTGACTCTTAAAAACGAGAGCGAAAAGGGGAATGAAATGCCAATCAATACAAAGGATTATCTCTCCGTGACGCGGCGTGCGCTGCTCTTGTCGGCGGCGGCGATGAGCACCGCGCTGATAGCGGGCGGCGCCTTCGCGACGGCGGCCCAAGCCGAGGCCATACTCGCCATGCACATCGAGGAACAGACGAGCTGGGTGCAGAATTTCAACCCGTTCGACCTTGGCGGGCGCCGCCAGAGCACGATGGATTTCATCTACGAACCGCTGGTCATCTTCAATCCCGATGACGGCGGCAAGCCGGTCTTCCGCCTCGCCACCGACTTCAAGTTCTCCGACGACATGACGTCGATCACCTACACGATGCGGCCCGACGTGAAATGGTCCGACGGCCAGCCGCTGACGGCGGCGGACGTCAAATACACGATCGACCTGATGCTGAAGAACCCGGCCGTCGACACCGTCGGCGTCGGCGAGACCGTCGCCTCGGTCGAGACCCCCTCGCCGACCGAGGTGGTCATCCACCTCAAGGGGGTCAACAGCCAGTTCCCGGAATCGCTCTCCGACCTGGCCGTCGTGCCGGAGCATATCTGGAAGGATGTCGCCGATCCGGTCGCCTTCAAGAACGAAAAGCCTGTCGGTTCCGGCCCGATGACCGAGATCCGCCGCTTCACGCCGCAGGTCTATGAGCAGTGCCGCAACCCGAACTACTGGGATGCCGCCTCGCTGCACGTCGATTGCCTGAAGCTGCCGCAGATCGCCGGAAACGACCAGATGCTGGCGCTTTTGCCGGAAGGCAATCTCGACTGGATCGGCTCCTTCCTGCCGGAAATCGACAAGACCTTCGTGGCGCTCGACCCCGAGCATAACGGCTACTGGCAGCCGCCGGCCGAAACCGTCGCCTTCCAGATGAACCTGAAGAGCAGCGACGAGGCGAAGAAGGAAGCCTTCAATGACCTGAATTTCCGCCGCGCCTTCAGCCTTGCCATGGACCGTACCGCCATGGTCGACATCGCAAGCTTCGGCTACCCCAAGGTGAACCTGCATGCGAGCGGCCTGCCGCCACGGTTCGAGGCCTGGCGCAACCCGGACGCGGAGGGCGCCAAAGACGAATGGATGACGTTCGACGTCGAAAAAGCCAATAAGCTGCTCGACGAGGCCGGTTACGCCAAGGGCGACGACGGCATGCGCAAGACGAAGAGCGGCAAGCCGCTTGCCTTCACCATCATCATCCCGAACGGCTGGACCGACTGGATCGACACCGCCCAGATCGCCGCCGAGGGCCTGCGCGCCGCCGGCCTCAACGCCACGGTCGCGACGCCGGAATACGAACAGTGGCAGAAGCAATTGCTCGAAGGCAGCTTCGACGTGGCGTTCCAGTCGCGGCCCGACGGCTCGACGCCGTTCCGCGGCTATTACCAGTCGATGTCGACGACCTTCGGCGGCCGCGTCGCCACCGCGCCGTCGCGTTACTCCAATCCGAAGCTCGACGCGCTGTTCGATGCCTATCGCAAGGTGGCGACGGATGAGGAGCACAAGAAGCTCTTCAACGACATCCAGGTGATCGTCGCCGACGACCTGCCGATGGTGCCGATCTTCAACGGCCCGACCTGGTTTCAGTATTCCACCAAGCGCTTCACCGGCTGGGTGACGGACAAGGAACCCGTCATGAACCCGGAGAACCATGACAACAACCGCATGCGCCTCGTGCACCTGCTTCGCCTGAAGCCGGTGGAATAAGGCAGGATTAAGGGATGTACATCTCCTCCCGGCGCCTCGGCGTCTATGCGGTGGCGCTCGGCTTTGCGATCGTCATGAACTTCACGGTCCCCCGGCTCATGCCGGGGTCCCCCGTCGATGCGATGATCGCCCAGCTCGGTCCGCGCGCGACGCCCGCCGCCATCGAGGCGATCAAGGCCAGGTTCGGCGCCGTCGAGGCGCCGATCACCGCTCAGTTCCTCGACTATATCAAGGGGTTGGCGACGCTCGATCTCGGCGTCTCCGTCAAATACTACCCGCAAACTGTGACGGAGGTGCTCGCCCGCTCGACGCTCTGGACGCTGTTCCTCGTCGTGACGGCGATCACCTTCTCACTCGTCGTCGGCACCCTCCTCGGCGCCATCGCCGCCTGGCGGCGCGGCGGACGGTTCGACACGGTCGTCTCGCCGTTTTCGGTGGTCATGATCGCCGTGCCGCCCGTCATCATCGCGCTTTCGGCACTCTTCGTCTTCGGCGTGTCGCTGCGCTGGTTCCCGGTCGGTTATGCCTATGATCCAAACCTCGACCCCGGCATCAACTTCACCTTCGCCGGCAGCGTCTTTTACCACGCCATCCTGCCCGTGCTGACGCTCTCGCCTTATCTCATCGGCGAGTTCCAGACGACCATGCGCTCCTCGATGATCTCGGTGCTCGGCGAGGACTATGTCACGATGGGCCGCGCCAAGGGGCTGACGGCGGCAACCGTGATGCTCGGCTACGGCGCGCGCAACGCCATGCTGCCGGTGCTGACCAACCTCGCCTTGATGCTCGGCGCGGTCTTCGGCGGCTCCATCGTCACCGAGATCGTCTTCAATTATCCGGGCCTCGGCCTCACCCTCTTCACCGCCAGCGTGGCGCGCGACTATCCCGTCATCCAGGGGCAGTTGCTTTTGATGACGCTTGCCACGCTCGGCGCCAATCTTCTCGTCGATATCATCTACGGCGTCATAGACCCGAGACTGAGGGACGGTTCCGCATGATGTCCGGCCTCAAAATCCTCCTCCAGCAGAAGAAGGCCGTCGCCGGCCTGATCATCATCGTGGCGCTGTGCCTGATGGCGCTGTTCGCACCCGTCATCGCGCCCGGTTCGCCGAGCGCCCGCGTCGGCCGCTCGCACCAGCCGCCGACCGTCGAGCATGTCTTCGGCACGACGAAGATGGGCCGCGACGTCTATACCCAGTTCGTCTGGGGTTCGCGCACCTCGCTTGCCGTCGGCTTCGCCACGGGCATCGCCATCACCGTCATCGGCACGGCCATCGGCCTGATCGCCGGTTATGCCGGCGGGCGTACCGATGCAGCTCTCGACCTCGCCACCAATGCGGTGCTCGTCATTCCCAACATACCGCTCCTGATCCTGCTCGCTTCCTTTGCCGGCACGGTCGGGCCGCTCGCCATCATGGCGATCATCGCGCTGACCTCCTGGCCCTGGGGCGCACGCATGACGCGCTCACAGACCATGGCGTTGCGCAACCGCGATTTCGTCACCGCCGCACGCATGATCGGCGAGCCGGCCTGGCGCGTGCTCTTCGTCGAGTTGCTGCCCAATCTCCTGCCGCTGATCGGCATCAATCTCGTCGGCAGCATCATCTATGCGGTCGTCGCCCAGACGACGCTCGAATATCTCGGCTTCGGCGATCCTTTGCAGGTGACCTGGGGCACGATGCTCTACAATGCACAGAATTCCTCGGCGATCATCCTCGGCGCCTGGTGGGATATCGGCGCACCCGCCGCCGGCATCGCGCTGATCGGGCTCGGTCTTGCGCTCGTCAACTTCACCTTCGACGAGATCGCCAACCCGCAGCTGCGCTCCGGCCCGGCGCTGACCCGCTGGCTGCGCCTCAACCGCCAGCGCAATCGAAGCCTTGAAGGCGCACGATGAGTGACCCGTTGCTGCAAATCCGCAATCTCGAGGTCGATTACCTCCTCGACAAGGGCGCCTTCCGCGCCGTGAAGAACGTCTCCTTTGATATCGGCCGCGGCGAGATCTTCGGGCTTGCCGGGGAATCGGGTTGCGGCAAGAGCACCATCGCCTTTGCCATCACCCGTCTTGCCAAATCGCCCGCCTGGGTGACCGGGGGCGAGATCCTGCTCGACGGCCGCGACCTTCTGAAACTGCCGGAAGGCGAGATGCAGAAGGTGCGCTGGCGGCGGGTCGGCATGGTGTTCCAGAGCGCCATGAACTCGCTGAATCCGCTGATGCGCGTCGAAGCGCAATTTCACGACGTGCTGCACCGGCACACCGGCGCGACGCGGGCGCAATCGCGTGAGCGGGCGGAAGCCATGTTCAAGCTGGTCGGCATACCGGCGAGCCGGCTCACGGATTATCCGCACCAATTCTCCGGCGGCATGCGCCAGCGCATCGTCATCGCCATTTGCTTGGCGCTGAGGCCGGAACTGATCATCATGGACGAGCCGACGACGGCGCTCGACGTGGTGGTGCAGCGCGAAATCCTCGAACAGGTCATCGACCTCCAGCGCAGCCATGGTTTCTCCGTGCTGTTCATCACCCATGACCTGCATCTGATGGCGCAGCTCTGCCACCGCATCGGCGTCATGCTCAAGGGCGAGCTGGTCGAGGTCGGCGATGTCAGGCAGGTGAGCCATGCGCCGGTTCACGACTATACCCGCAAGCTCTGGAACGCCATTCCGCAGCTGCCCGGCCGCCGGGAACTGGCAGGAGGCGCGGCATGAACCTTGCTCCCAGCCTTTCTCTCCCGACGGCGGAGCCGATCATCCGCCTCGACAACATCCAGCGCAGCTTCGGCGCGGTGCAGGCGCTGCGCGGCATTTCGCTGTCGCTGACGCCGGGCCGCGCCTTGGCATTGGTCGGCGAATCCGGTTGCGGCAAGACGACCTGTGCCCGCATCATCGCGCGTATGGACCAGCCGACATCGGGTCGTCTTTCCTTCCGTGGCCGCGACGTCACGGCAACCGGCACGCTCGACGAGGAGAAAGCCTATCGCCGCGAGGTGCAGATGGTCTTTCAGGACCCGTTCTCCTCGCTCAATCCGGTCTTTTCCATCGACCATCACCTTTCGCGTCCGGTGCTTCTACACCGCCATGCCGAGGGCACGGCTGAGGTCGCGGACGCAGTTTCCACCCTGCTTGCCGATGTCGGGCTCGACCCGACGGTGACGCGGCGGAAATATCCGCACGAGCTTTCAGGCGGCCAGCGCCAGCGCGTCAATATCGCCCGCGCGCTCGCCGTCCAGCCCGGCGTGCTCGTGGCCGACGAGCCGACCTCGATGCTCGACGTCTCGATTCGTCTGGGCATCCTGGAACTGCTCGCCCGCATCAAGCACGAGCGCAGTCTCGCCTTGCTCTACATCACCCACGACATCGCCACCGCCGCCCATGTGGCGGAAGAGATCGTGGTGATGTTCGCGGGCCAGATGGTCGAGTGGGGCGAGACGGAGGCCGTCATCGCCGATGCGCGCCATCCCTATACGCAGCTCCTGCTTTCGGCCGTGCCTGACGGTGCCAGACCCTTTATCATCGGCGAGAGCGCAAGGTTTCTGGAACAGGCGGAAAAGGTCCGCGCGCTCTCGCGCCCGACCTCGACCGTGGTCGAGCAGGTCGGAAAGAACCATTTCGTGCGCGCGCTCGCGGCACAGAGTTAGAGGATTTCAGCTTGGACTATCTCGTCAATCTCTCGCTCCTCAGCCCGAAGCCGGCTCTCGACGCCAAGATGGCGGAGGCCGGCGTCACCATCCGCCGGCCGCTGGCTCCGGAAGCGCGGCTGGTGACCGAATGGGTCGCGGAAAAATTCGGCAAGGGCTGGGCGAGCGAGACGGCCGTTTCGCTGTCGCGCCAGCCGCCGACCTGCTTCATCGCGACACGCGCGCAAAAACTCGTCGGCTTCGCCTGCCATGAATCGATCGCGCGCGGCTTCTTCGGCCCGACCGGCGTCGACGAGGCGGTGCGCGGGCTTGGCATAGGCCATGCCCTGCTGCTCGCCTCTCTCTTCGACTTGAAAAACATGGGCTACGGCTATGCCATCATCGGCGATGTCGGCCCCTCGGCCTTCTACGAAAAGACGGTCGGCGCCATGCCGATCCCCAATTCCGCCCCCGGCGTCTATGCCGGATTGCTCGACGTTACCTGATCCTCCCAGAGCATTTCTGGTCCACCGGAAATGCTCTGGGATTTTGTTTTAACCGCATTGTCCGACGCCGAAGCGAGATCGCTTCAGCTGGAAATGCTCCAGACCCCAGAGACTGTCATGTCGATATTCGCCCGCTCCCCGCTCGCCCTCGAAACCTCCTGGGCGCCCGCTACCGACGACCGGCCGCTCGCCTATATCCTCAAGCTCACCAACTATTCGAAATCCTCGCTTGCCGGCTTCCGCCTCTGCGTCAGCGGGCCGGGCCGGGTCGATCCGGCCGCAAGCATCGATGGCGGCTCACTCGGCACGCGGCTTTCCAACTTCACCGAGCTGCTGCCGCCGGAGGGTTTCGTGCTGGAGCCGGAGGCCACATGGACCGTCGCCGTGCACGGCCTCAGCTGGGCCTTCAAGCACTGGACGGACGGCGCGCGCGGCGCCTATCTCGTGCTGGCCGACGGCGGCACGCTTGCCATAGGCACCGGGCCGACGCTCAAGGCCGGCGGCAATGCGCCGCCGAAGCGCGGCGTCGCGGCCTTCCCCGTTCCCACGAGCCCGCCGGTCCCCATCTCGGTGATCCCTTGGCCTAAGGAGGTCGCCGTTTCCGGCCGGCGCGCCACACCCGCCGGCTTCACGCTGGTCGCCGATGACACCGAGGCAACCGCCGCCGCGGAGGCGTTCACGAGGCTCACGGAAGACCTGTTTGCCGTGGAGGGCATCGTCCGCTCCGCGTCGGAAGGCGGGCTTCCCGTGCAGCTGCATCTGAAGGAAGGATTGGCCGCGGAAGCCTATGAGATCGCCTTTGCCGCCGGCTCCGTTTCGGTTGCCGCCTCCGGCCGCACCGGCCTGCTCTATGGCCTCATCACGCTCGGCCAGATCTGGCGCGGCGCGCGGCATTTCCCCGATGCCTACAGCTTCCCCGCTGCGGGAACGATCACCGACGCCCCCTCCATGGACTGGCGCGGCCTGCATCTCGATGTCGCGCGTCAGTTCTACGGCGAAGCGGAAATCCGCAAGCTCCTGGCCATCCTCGCCTGGAGCAAGCTCAACCGTTTCCATTGGCACCTCTCTGACGACGAATCCTGGCGTGTCGAAATCGACGCCTATCCGGCCCTGACCGAGATCGGCGCCTGGCGCGGCCATGGCCTCCCCGTCCCGCCGCTGCTCGGCACCGGGCCGGAAAAGACCGGCGGTTTCTATACGAAGGCCACGATCCGCAGCATCGTCGCCTATGCGCGCACCATCGGCATCCAGATCGTGCCGGAGATCGACGTGCCCGGCCATTGCTTCGCCATGCAGCTCGCCATTCCGGAGCTGCGCGACCCGGAGGAACAGGGCAGCTACTATTCCGTCCAGGGTTTCCCGGACAATTGCCTCAACCCGGCGCGCGAGAAGACCTATGACGTGCTGGAGACGATCTTCAAGGAACTGATCGAGCTCTTCCCCTTCAAGACGATCCATGTCGGCGCCGACGAGGTGCCGATCGGCGCCTGGTCGGGTTCTCCGGAGGCGCTGGCGAAACTGAGCGACATCAGCGGCGCGGCGATGGCCGAGGCCCATGCGCGAAGGCTGAACGTCATCACCAACACGCATGGCGCAGACGCCATCGACGGTTCGGGTGCCGCCGTCCTGCAGGCGATCTTCCTCAAGCGGATCCAGACCTTCCTCGCCTCGCAAGGCTGCGTCACCGGTGGCTGGGAAGAAGCCGCCCACGGCAATGTCATCGACAAGGCCGCAACCTATCTCTGCGGCTGGCGCGACATGGAGGTCTCGGCGGCCCTTGCCGGCGAGGGCTATTCCATGGTCGTCTGCCCCGGCCAGGCCTATTATCTCGACATGGCCAACAGCCCCGACTGGGACGAGCCGGGCGCCAGCTGGGCCGGCTGGTCGGCGCCGGAAATGACCTACCAGTTCGATCCTGTCGCCGGCTGGAACGCCGCGCAGAAAGCGAACCTCCGCGGCGTGCAGGCCTGCATCTGGTCGGAGCCGATGAAGGACCGCGCCGTCTTCGACCGTCTCGTCTTCCCGCGCCTTTCGGCCATCGCCGAAACCGGCTGGACGACGCCGGAGCGCAAATCCTGGGAACGATTTAAAGCCGCCGCCGGCCTGATGCCGGTGCTCTACGGCCTCCCGATCGTGTAAGTCGGAACTTACGCGACGGGCTTCTGCAACACCGCGAATTGCGGATTGGTCTCAGAAAAGACCGGCAAGGCGGCGGCGCCCAGAATGGACGTATCCTTGCCGGTCGCCGCGATCATGATGCGGGGAATGCGCCGTTCCTCCATAGGATCGACGGGCGGATAGAGCGGTTCCATGCGTGCGGCGAGCCGCGCCAGCAGCCCCGCAGGCATCGGCCCGCCGAGCACGATGGTCTGGGGATCGAAGGCCAGTTCCAGGAAATCGATGGTCCGGCGCATCGGTTCGGCCGCCGCGTCGAGCCAGCCGTCGAGCGCCGGTCCCGCTCGCTCCACCATCGCATCCAGTTCATCCGCCGTATAGGCGCCCGGATCTGATATCTCCAGGTGCTCATAGGCCGCGCCGAGCGAGACATAGCGGTCGAGGCATCCGCGCTTGCCGCAAATGCAGGGCAGACCATCGGGCTCGACGACGATATGGCCGATCTCGCCGGCATTGGCCCGGCTGCCGCGATAGAGATGCCCATCGAGGAACATGCCCGCGCCAATGCCGCCGCCGAGGAAGAGATAGACGAAGCTGCTGAGGCCCCGCGCCACGCCATAAAGCCTTTCGCCGATCGCCGCCGCCGTCGCATCGTTCTCCACCAGAACCGGCACGCCGACGAGCCGTTCCAGCGCCGGCCCCACCTCGAAATGCTGCCAGCCCGGCAGGGCGATCGGCGTCAGCGAGGTCACGCCCTCCGCCGCATAGCGGCCGGGCATGGCGATGCCGGCACCGAGCAGGCGGTTGCGGTCGAAAGCGAAGGCCGTCTGCAATTCCGCACTGATTGCGGCGAGGATCGGGATTGCCTGTTCCGGCGTCGGCGGATCGATGGGCCTGACGATGCGGGCACGGATCGTGCCCGAGAGATCGGTCAGTACGCCCGCCGCATGGTCGCGTTCCAGTTCCAGGCCGATCGAATAGGCGCCGTCGGGATTGATCGAATAGGGCGTGAAGGGCTGGCCGCGTGCCAGCTTCTGCGGACTGTCGGCCTTCAGGAGTTCCGACCCTTCCAGCTCCTCGACGATGTTCGACACGGTCTGCGCCGTCAGCGCCGTCAGGCGGGCGATCGCGGCGCGCGACAAGGGGCCGTTGGTGCGGATCGCCTCGATCACGACCCGCCGGTTGTGCGCTTTCGCCTGTTCGAGATTGGTGCCGGAAATGGCTTTCATGATGGGATAGTTTCACCGGATGCATACACGCCCGCAAGCGCTTTCAACCATCCGGCATAAGCGGGAATTGGCCGTATGGCCAGCGAATTGGCCTTTTATCCCGCAAAAGGCGGCAGGGCACCCGTTCGGGTGCCCTGCCTTGGAATTCCGAAGGCTCTGCCGTTACTTCGATGCCGGTTCGAGCGCACCGGTCTCAGCCGTGCTCTTCCCGGCGCTCATCTTCTTGTAGAGGAAGAAATAGAGCCTGATGTACTGGCCGATGAGGATGGCATTGATGATCGTGCCCTCGCGGATGAACTGGATTTCGCCGAGGAAACCGAGGCCGATCAGCGCCGAGGTCACGAGCAGCGTGCAGTCGAAGCCCGTCTTGATGTTGCCCCACTTCCAGCCAGTGCGCTTGAAGATCGTGTTGACGAACATGTCGATCGGCATCAGCACGAGATTGGCGCGGATCATCAGGAAGAGGCCGAAGGCGAGCGCCGCATCGGCAAAGACCAGCAGCGCCACGCGGTAGGAATAC
>NZ_JBLZPH010000174.1:0-289 GCF_049199205.1 Shinella sp. M31
GAACTGGGGGAGGGGCTTGGCGAATTCGTCTTCCGCGTCGCCGTGCCGCTCCTGCTCTTCCGCACCATAGCGGAAGCCGAATTTGCCGGCGATGCGCCCTGGCGCATCTGGGTCGCCTATTTCGGCGGCGTCGCCGTCACCTGGACGGTGGCACATCTGATCGCGACGATCGGCTTCAAACGCGACCGGCGCATCGGCGTACTGGCCGGCGTCTCCGCCGGCTTCGCCAACACGGTCTTCATCGGCCTGCCGCTCGTGGCGCGCGTCGTCGGACAGGATGGTCTTGTCG
>NZ_JBLZPH010000175.1:0-8498 GCF_049199205.1 Shinella sp. M31
TTCTTCCTCGTGCCCTTCGCTTATATGGCGGCGATCAGCTTCTGGACACGGCAGGGGCGCGAAATCGTCGCGACCTGGACGCTCGACAACTACATCGCCTTCTTCGGCAAGGCGCATTTCTTCAAGGGCCTGGTCGTCTCGCTGGAGATCACGGCGACGGTGACGGTCATCTCCATTCTGCTCGCCTACCCGCTCGCCTGGATCATCGCCGAGCGCGTGCCGAAGAAATGGCAGCGTTTCGCGCTCATCATGGCGATCCTGCCGTTCTGGACCTCCTATGTGGTGCGCTCCTATTCGTGGCTGCTGGTGCTCTCCAAGGGCGGTGTCGTCAACCAGGCGCTGCTCTGGCTCGGTGTGATCGCCGAACCACTGGAACTCTCGGCCAACCGCACCGGCACGGTCATCGGCTTCGTGCATTTCTTCGTTATGCTGCTGACGCTGACGATCTATGCCAACCTCATCCAGCTCTCGCCGAATTATCGCCGCGCCGCCGCCGATCTCGGCGCGAACGCTTTCCAGACCTTCTGGTTCGTCGTTCTGCCTCTGACGCTGCCCGGCATCATGGTCGGCGCCTTCCTCACCTTCGTGCTGTGCATCGGCGATTACATCACGCCGCAGATCCTCGGCGGCAACAACGAGCTGGTACTGCCGCAGGTCATCATGCTGCAACTCGGAAGGCGGGCGGATTTCCCGATGGCGGCCGCGCTTTCGCTGGTGCTGATGGTCGTCGTCACGCTCGCCTACATCGCCTGCGCGCGCTGGCTGAAGATGGAGAGGACCTGATCATGCGCCATCTTTCCAACGTCCTTACCGCGCTCTATGCCGGCCTCATCTATCTCTTCATCTTCCTGCCGGTCGTCGTGCTGGTGCTGTTCTCCTTCCAGGACGGCTCCTTGCCTGTGCCGCCGCTGAACGGCCTGACGCTGCGCTGGTACGAGGCGATCTTCTCTGATGGTAAGCTGATGGCCGCGCTCGGCAATTCGCTGCTGGTTGCGCTGATCTCCTCAGCGGTCGCCTGCGTGCTCGGTTTCCTCGCGGCTTATGCCTTCGCCCGCTACACGCTGCCGGCCTCCGGCCTGCTGCGCGGCCTGATCGTCGCGCCGATGACGGTGAGCACGCTGATCATCGGGCTTGGCCTGCTCTCTATCCTTAACATCACCGGCATGCGGCTGTCGCTCGTCACCGTCGGCATCGGCCATGTGGTGATCAACCTGCCGCTCTGCTTTGCCATCATCTATGCCTCGATGGGCGGGCATCAGGTGAATATCGAGCGGGCGGCGCGCGATCTCGGCGCGAAAGACTGGGAGGTCATGCTGCTCGTCACGGCCCCCATGCTGCTGCCGTCGATCCTCGCCGCCTTCTTCCTCTCCGTCACCTTCAGCTGGGACGAGTTTATCGTCGCCTTCCTGCTGTCACGCTTCGACGTGACGCTGCCGGTCGAGATCTGGAGCATGCTGCGCTCCGGCCTCGATCCCAAGACCAATGCCATCGGCAGCGTCGTTTTCCTCATTTCCATCGCGTTCCTCGTCGTGATGGAATTCACCGTCTTCCGTAAAACCGGGAAATCCTCATGACCGCCGACGTTTCCATCCGCAACGCCACCAAGGTCTTCGGTTCGTTCCGGGCGCTCGACGATGTCTCGCTCGATATCGCCGCTGGCGAGTTCATCGTGCTGCTCGGCCCCTCCGGCTGCGGCAAGACCACCCTTCTCTCCATCCTTGGCGGCTTCATCGAGCCGACGTCCGGCACCATTTCCATCGGCGGTGAGGACATGACCCATGTCTCGCCGGCGAAGCGTCCGACGACGACGATGTTCCAGGACTACGCCCTCTTCCCGCATATGTGCCTGCGCGACAATGTCGGCTTTGGTCTCAGGATGCGCGGCATGAGTAAGGCCGAACGCTTCGAGAAGGCGTTCTCCTATCTCCATCTCGTCGGCCTCAGGGCATCCTCGGCCAAGAAGCCGCATGAGCTTTCCGGCGGCCAGCGGCAGCGCGTGGCGCTCGCCCGCGCCCTCGCCGTCGATCCGCATGTGCTTTTGCTCGATGAGCCGCTCGGCGCGCTCGACCTGAAACTGCGCCGGCAGATGCAGGATGAATTGAAGGCGATCCAGAAGCGCGTCGGTACGACCTTCGTGCATGTCACGCACGACCAGGAAGAGGCGATGGCGATCGCCGACCGCATCGTCGTGATGAACAAGGGGCGCATCGAGGACGTCGGCACCCCGGCCTCGATCTACATGCGCCCGCGCTCGCTGTTCTCCGCCGGCTTCATGGGCGAGGCCAATTTCTTGCCGGCCAAGGTGCGTGGCACGTCCGGCAACGAAGCCGAAGTCGAGACAGCACTCGGCCGCGTGGCGCTGCCCGCCTCCGCCTTCGTTTCCGGCCTGCCTTCGGCTGGAAAGGACGTGACGCTCTGCATTCGCCCTGAGCATTTCCGCAACGCCAATGCCGATGTTCCGGCCATCTCGCTCGGCCGCGGCCGCATCACCGGCAGCGCCTTCTTCGGCACGCATCACCGCTGCCATGTCGCGGCGGGCGATACGGTGCTGACGGCCCACCTTCCCCAGACCGACACTCCTGAAGTCGGCGCCGAGATTGACCTTCGGCTGAAGGCGGATGGCATCGTCGTGCTTCAGGACGGAGTGTAGGTTGATGCAGCGCATCCGCCCGGAAGACTGGTACAGCGTGCGTCGTCTCGACGACGACGTGACCTCCATCAGCGAGCCCTATATCCGGGAATTCTACCGCTGCAACATCTGGCACGTGCGCGGGCGCGACCGCGACATGCTGGTCGATAGCGGCATGGGTGTCGTATCGCTGCGGGAATGGGTGCCGCTGGTGACGGAGCGCGACCTGATCGCGGTGGCAAGCCACACCCATTTCGACCATATCGGCTGCCATCATGAGTTCGAATGCCGCGCCGTGCATTCCGCCGAGGCCGAACTTCTCGCCCATCCCACACGGGAAAACACGCTAGCCGATCCCTATGTCACCGACGAGATTTTCGACGCGCTGCCGCCGGAGCCCTATTGCTCGAAATGCTACGCGGTGAAGCGGGCGCCGGCGACGCGCCTACTCGAAGACGGCGATGTGATCGATCTCGGCGACCGCCATTTCGAGGTCATCCACACGCCGGGCCACTCCCCAGGGGGTATTGCGCTCTACGAGAAGGCAACGGAAATTCTGTTCTCGGGCGACATCGTCTATGACGGCCCGCTGATCGAGGACACCTATCATTCCAATGGGAAAGACTACATCGCCTCGATGGAACGGCTCATGACCCTGCCGGTGCGGCTGGTGCATGGCGGCCATTTTCCGAGTTTCAGCGGTAAACGCTACCGCCAGCTCATCAAGGGCTGGCTCGACGGAAAACAGAAGTGACGGGAGAAAAGCATGCTCGACAAGCGCAAATTCTATATCGACGGCCAGTGGGTCGATCCGCTGAAGCCCAATGACCTCGCGGTGATCAACCCGGCGACGGAAAAGCCGATCGCGGTCATCACCATGGGCACGGCCGCCGATATCGACCGCGCCGTCGCCGCCGCCAAGAAGGCCTTTGCGACCTACAGCCAGACCAGCGTCGAGGAGCGCCTTGCCCTCCTCGAAAAGCTGCTCGAAATCTACAAGCGCCGCTACGATGAGATGGCGCGCACCATCACGCTGGAACTCGGCGCGCCGATTACCATGAGCACCGAGCAGCAGGCAGACGTCGGCGTCGGTCACCTCCAGGGCTTCATCGATGCGCTGAAGCGCCTGAAGACCCGCGACGTGCTGCCGAACGGCGACGTGGTGCGCCGCGAGCCGATCGGCGTGTGCGGCCTCATCACGCCGTGGAATTGGCCGATCAACCAGATCGCGCTGAAAGTCGTGCCGGCGCTTGCCACGGGCTCGACCTGCATCCTGAAGCCCTCCGAGTTCACGCCGCTCAACGCCATGCTCTATGCCGAAATGGTGCATGAGGCCGGCTTCCCGGCTGGTACCTTCAACCTTGTCAACGGCGACGGCATCGAGTGCGGTGCGACGCTTTCCAAGCACAAGGACGTCGACATGATGTCGTTTACGGGCTCCACCCGCGCGGGCATCGCTGTCAGCAAGGATGCGGCCGAGACGGTCAAGCGCGTGACGCTGGAACTCGGCGGCAAGTCGCCGAACCTCGTCTTCGCCGATGCCGACCTCGAAGACCGCGTCGCCGGCACGATCCGCGAATGCTTCAACAATTCCGGCCAGTCCTGCGACGCGCCGACTCGCATGCTCGTCGAGCGCTCCGCCTATGACAAGGTGGTCGCGATCGCCGAGCGCGTCGGCAAGGAAGCCACCGTCGGCAATCCGGAAGAGGAAGGCACGCATATCGGCCCGCTCGTCTCGCACATCCAGTTCGGCCGCGTGCAGGCGCTGATCGAGGCGGGTGTTGCGGAAGGTGCGCGCCTTCTCGTCGGCGGACCCGGCAAGCCTGATGGTTTCGAGACCGGCTATTTCGTCAAGCCGACGATCTTCGCCGACGTCAACAACGAGATGCGCATCGCCCGTGAAGAGGTGTTCGGTCCGGTTCTCGCCATTATCCCCTTCGATACCGAAGAGGAAGCGATCGCGATCGCCAACGATACGGCTTACGGCCTCGCCGCCTACCTCCAGACCGGCAACCCGGAGCGCGCCGAGCGCGTCGCCGCCCGCCTGCGTGCCGGCATGGTGCATATCAACGGCGGCCCGCACCGCTACGGCAGCCCCTTCGGCGGCTATAAGCAGTCCGGCAACGGCCGCGAAGGCGGCATGTTCGGGCTCGAGGATTTCTTGGAAGTGAAGACAGTTCATCGCCCCGACGCGGCGTAATCGTTACGACAAGGCTGGAAGGCGGTGCCGGAGACGGCGCCGCCTTTCGCATCAGTCCAAAAAAATTCCGCTTAAATTAGCAGACGCCATCTGGCTCCGGACGACGCGGTCTGATAGCCCGCAGCTTTCGCGATGATCGGACGGCTACCCGTGTCCCAGACTTCCTCTTCCTCCCAGACCCGCCTTGCCGTTGCCGCGCTTCTCCTCGGCGGCATCGCCATCGGCGCATCGCCGATCTTCGTGCGGCTCTCGGAGGTCGGTCCGCTGGCAACGGCGTTCTGGCGCGTTTCGCTTGCCATCCTGCCGTTCATCCTGATGTCCCGTCTGGGGAAACAGTCAGACGAACAGCCCTCCGGCCTCCGCGACCATGTCTTTCTGCTGCTGCCCGGCGTGTTTCTCGCCATCGATCTCGTCGCCTGGCATCTTGCCTTGCATATGACCTCCGTTGCCAACGCCACGCTGCTCGCCAATATGGCGCCGGTCTTCGTGACGCTCGGTTCCTGGCTGTTCTTCCGTGCCCGCATCACGCCGATCTTCCTGGCGGGGCTTGCGCTCGCTCTTGTCGGCATCGTCGTGCTGAAGGGCGGCCCCGGGGCAATCGGCGGCGGGCAACTGGCGGGTGACGCGACGGCGATTACGGCCGCCTTCTTCTATGCCTGCTACATGCTCGCGCTCGGCCATGTCCGTGCGCGGTTCTCCGCGCCGCGCATTCTCGTCTGGACCACCGTTTCCGCCGCCGTCTGCATGCTGCCCATCGCCCTTTTCTTCGAAGGCGGTCTGGTGCCCCTGACGCTGTTCGGCTGGGCGATGGTCATCGGCCTCGCCATGATCAGCCATGTCGGCGGCCAGGGGCTTTTCACCTATGCGCTTGCCCACCTGCCGACGGCCTTCTCCGCGCTGACGCTTTTGATGGCGCCTGTCGTTGCCGCGCTTCTCGCCTGGATCGTGTTGTCGGAACCGATCGGCATGATGCAGGCCGTGGGCGGCCTGATCGTGTTGGCCGGCATCCTCGTCGCCCGCCGCGGCTGACAGGGGGGCATGATTGCACCGCGTTTGATGCAGCGATCAAAATTGCTGACTGGATCGCTTGTGCCGAATGTGTCACAGCCGCAGCATCCCCAAGACCCGAGTGCCTGATATGACCGACATCGCCGCCCCCTCTACCACCAACGGCACCGCGCGTCTCGGCGTGTTGCTGATGCTGCTCGGCATGGTCATGTTCTCGCTGAATGACGTGCTCGGCAAATGGTTGGTCGCGACCTATTCCGTCGGCCAGCTCATGCTGATCCGCAGCATCGCGGCCCTCGTCGTGCTCGCGCCGTTCTTCTGGCGCGTCGGCTTTCGCCGCCTCGTGGAGGTCGAACGGCCGAAACTCCACCTCCTTCGCTCGTTCCTCTTCGCCTTCGAGGCCTCCGGCTTCTATTTCGCCGTCGCCTATATGCCGCTCGCCGATGCCATGACCTACTGGCTTGCCGCTCCGATTTATGTCGCGGCCATGTCGCCGCTGCTGCTGGGCGAAAAGGTCGGCTGGCGGCGCTGGACGGCGATTATCGTCGGTTTCATCGGCGTCGTGATCGCCCTTGAGCCGTCGAAGGATACATTCACGCTGCCGGCCCTGATTGCCATCGCCGGCAGCCTTGCCTTCAGCCTCGCCATGGTGCTCGGCCGATCCCTGCGCGCCACGCCCGATACGACGCTGGTCTTCTGGCAGGTGGCGGGCGCGGCGATCTTTTCCGGCATCTGGTGCCTTGCCGATCCCGCGGGCTGGGCGCCGGTGCGCAGCGTCGATTTCGGGCTGCTGAGCCTGCTCGGCATCGTGGCGATGAGCGCGCATATGCTGGTCAATCGCTCGCTGAAGCTTGCCGATGCCGCAACCGTCGTGCCCTTGCAATATTCGCTGCTGCTCTGGGCGGTGCTGTTCGGCTGGATGTTTTTTGGCGATGCGCCGCGCCTGGCCATGCTGGTCGGCGCCGGCTTCATCGTTGCCTCCGGCCTGTTCATCTTCTTCCGCGAACAGCAGATCAAGCGGCAGGCTTAAGCTTGACGCAATTCCGGACGCAAAACCGCTCCACACTTTTGCTGGAATTGCTTCAGAACGTCGGCGGCGTGTTTATCCAAATGAGCACCGTCTCGCCGTCGTGGCGATTGCGCCAGGCGTGGCGGCGGGCGCTTTCGAAATAGAGGCTGTCACCGGGGCCCAAGTCATGGAACTCATGGCCGTCGAGTACCAGTTCGATGCGCCCCGACAGGACATGCACGAACTCTTCGCCCTCATGTTTATAGGCACCGTCCGAGGATGCTCCGGGCGCCAGCACGAAGCGGTGGCAATCCATCATGTTGCGTCCGTCGGCCAGCACCTGCACGGTGACACCGGGCGAGGTCTCGGGCCAGAGCTTCCATTCTCCCGCGCGCACGACGGAGCGGTTGTCGTTCTCTTCCTCGCCCGAGAGCTTGGAGACTGTCGTGCCGTAATATTCGGCAAGATCGTGCAACACGCGGAAAGTCACGCCCTGCGAGGTGCGCTCGAAGGTCGAGAGAACGGAGGTTGCGATGCCGATGTCGCCGGCAACCTGCTCCAGCGTCTTGCCGGCATCGTGCCGCAGGCTGCGCAGTTTGCGGCCGACGCCCTGCGGCGCATCGCCTTCGGGTGCATGCGTCTCGACGGAGGGGTCTTCCGCATCGAGGGCTTCGCGGATGGCGGCCGGGTTAAGGCCACGTTCGGTGCGATACCAGGCGATGCGCTTCAGCCGGGTGACGTCGTCGCTGCTATATTGCCGGTGACCGGTCTCCGAGCGCCCGGGCACGACCAGCCCCTGCGTCTCCCAGAGCCGGAGCGTCGAGGCCGAAACACCGGCAAGCCGGGCGGCCTCCGCCACCTTGTAATGCACCGGTTCCGCAGAACCCATCGCGCCAATCCCTGATTCTGTATATGGTTCGCTTATAGCATCCGGCCGGCCATGCACGGCCCTAAAAACCGTCGTATTGCCCGCGTAAAATCCGTATTGCATTCTTACAGAAAAAATGTAGGAATTCCACTTGAGACTTGCAGAAAAAATGTAAGTTATCGCAATTCCAGCAAAAGCGCACAGCGGTTCTGCGGTCGGGATTGCCTTGGACCAGATCAACGAAGCCTCCAGATTCAGGATAGCGCCATGACCGCCACGCCCCTTACCGATCGCAAGAACGCCGCCATTTCGCGCGGAGTCGGCATGACCACGCAGATCTATGCCGACCGTGCGGAGAATGCGGAAATCTGGGACAAGGAAGGCAACCGCTACATCGACTTCGCTGCCGGTATCGCCGTCGTCAATACCGGCCACCGCCATCCGCGCGTCATCGAAGCCGTCAAGAAGCAGCTCGATCGTTTCACACACACCTGCCATCAGGTCGTGCCCTATGAGAACTATGTCGAGCTCGCCGAGCGCCTGAACGCCATCACTCCCGGCAACTTCGCCAAAAAGACGATCTTCGTGACGACCGGTGCCGAAGCCGTTGAAAATGCTGTCAAGATTGCCCGTGCCGCCACCGGCCGCCAGGCCGTTATCGCCTTCTCGGGCGGCTTCCATGGCCGCACCTTCATGGGCATGGCGCTGACCGGCAAGGTCGTTCCCTACAAGGTCGGTTTCGGCGCCATGCCGGGCGACGTCTTCCATGTGCCCTTCCCGGTCG
>NZ_JBLZPH010000176.1:0-20083 GCF_049199205.1 Shinella sp. M31
GAAAATGCCAGCGCCGGATAACGCTCAATAACGCCATGTCGATCACTCCATAGCCCCCGCTGAAAACATGCGAGGGAAGGTTGGAACATGGGTCAATTCTCAATGGAAATATCAGGCCACGCCGGGTCAGTTCTCAGTGGCAATCAACAACCTGGGATCATGGAGAGGCCCGGTACTTATCGATCGCGTTGATTTCTAATCACTCAATCCGTAAGGGGCTGTCTACATTCTGAGACAATGGATCGGGTCCTTCGCGGTCGTGAAGCCAAGTGTGCGGTATAACACTCCGGCGACAACAACGCCCATAGCGACGAGCCAAGGGACCGCTATCAGTAGGCCGCACAAAAAACAAAGCAATCAACTTTAGCGGCCTATTATTGTTGGTGCTTACACGTAGACCTTGAATTCCTCCGTGTATGTGCTCAAACAGCCCCAGGGTTTTGAACTAGGGGGATTCGATGGTCGACAACGTCATTCAGGTCGCAGTCCATGACTTGCGGCGCAAAGGCGCTGGTGATTTCGAGACCATCCTCGGCAAGGCGCAGCTGAAGGTTTCGGCTACCGTCGAACGTGTGGTCAATGAGCTGCACGCGCTCTATGCCAGTAAGGCGACAAAGGCCCACGGGAAGTTTTCGGGCGAGGTCGTGAATTATCCCGCCCAAACCTTCATTGCGGATTTTCAGAAGGGCGACTACAAAGAGTTCGCTGAGCTGACCCAGAAGCTTATGAGTACGCTGGCATTCCAGGCGAAGCAGAAGGCAGGGGCGACGGGTGGCCACGTCCTTTTTGCGCACATCCAAAAGGACAACCAAGTCTTTCTGATGGTGGCGATCATCAATGATAAGCTAGGTGCCGCGCTAACCAACGATCTGGATATCGCCGAGATCACCCACCTCGATCTCGACGGATTCCGCTTCGCCGGCCGGGTGAACATTACTGCATGGCTTGCCGAGGCTGACCGATACATCGGCTTTCTCAAGGGGAAGGGAGATGTCGCCGAGTACTTCAAGGAATTCCTCGGTTGCGACACCACAGTCCAAGATAAGGAAGACACCAAGAAGCTTATCAGTATCCTTGAGAACTTCGCTGATCCGGCAAAGGGGCAGGTCAAGGACAAGCAAGCTTTCCTCCGAAAGGCATTCGATATTTGCGAACGCCATGTCTGTGATGGTGTGCCCTTGGATTTCGAAGCCTTCTCCAACGAGTTGTTCCCCGACGATCCCAAGACCTTGGCGGCTGCTCTCGGACAAGACCAGGGACTCGGCGACGGTTTCGTGCCGAACAAACGGTCGTTGCGGGCACTTGTCAGGTTCAGGGCAAAGACACCACAGTGGACCATGGAGTTCGAGCGCAGTGCTTTGAACGACGGTAAAATCGTCTACGACAACGAGAAGAAGACGATCACTTTCAAGGACCTGCCGAAGGAGCTTATCGAAGAACTCGACCGCGATCGGGAATAGGGATGGCAAGGATCACGTTCGATCAGCTGATTCCGCTGTATCGGAATACAGTGTTCGGCCCCGACGGAGACGGCGGGCGGCTTCGTGTGGCTGATGTATCCATTCTCGAAACGCTGAAGCTCATTAATGCAGACGACCTCGCATTCGAAGACTCGGCTATCAAAATCGCCGGTGACGCCGACAAAATAGATGTCGGCACTACCATCGATGTCGAGATATCCGCTCCACGTCTCGGCCTCGGACAGCTTGCGCGCGATGTGGATGGATTGATAGCGGCACCCGCGAATCGCGTAAGGGAAGCCCCGCGTTACTACGTGATCGGAGATCGGTACGCATATAACGATGCGACCATTCCGGAATCCATCACCCGCTACAGAAACGCCCTTCGTCTCGTGAAAGCATTGTCCGAAGCTGCTGCCTTCGTTGACCCACACCAGGCGGAAGCAACGTTCCTCGGTCCCGGCCGGCTGCGCATCCCCATCGCCTACAAAATTGCGGACCTGGGTTCCCTCGCATCCGGACCTATTGATGAACTTGAGGCTTTTGTCTTCGACAGAATCCATAAGGACCAGAAGATGGCGATCCTGGCGTCCAATGTCATTGAGCTATGCCGCCAGCAACCAGAGGCCGACCGCTTCAGGTACTTGGTCGCCCATTTGCGCGACCTGATAACGAAAACGCAGGAAGGGTACAAACTCTTCGCTTCGGAATTCTCTTACGAGAAAATCAAGGGGAAGACTGAGGAAGCCATCAGTGAGTACACCAACAAAATTCACAAGACGTTCCATGATATCCAGAACCAGGTTATGGGCGTCCCCGTCGCCACGGTGATCGTTGCATTTCAGCTAAAGAATGCATCAGAATGCGGCGTGGAGTTCTGGGGCAATTTCGCGGTGTCCGCTGGAGCCTCGTTGTTTGTCGTTTTGTTGACGATGGCCGTTTGGAACCAGTTGATGACGCTCACGTCCATCGATGGCGATCTTTTGCGCCAGAAAGACAAGCTGACCAAAGACTATGCTGCTGTTTCCGCGCAATTCCTGCCACTATACCAGCGGTTGGCCCTTCGAGTCTGCATTCACCGCGTCATCCTGTTCGCGATCCTCGTCGTCTGCTGGGCTGGGGTCGCGATGACATGGTATATCTATGGCCGTGTGACAGTGCCCGAGCTCTCGGCCTGCTTGTAGTACGTCTGCACAATTAGCATGCCGCACGTGAGACGAAAGGCAACCTCTCCAATCGCTAAGCCCTTGTAGATCAGCGCCCGTCGTCTGGACGGGCCGCGCTACGGGCGTGGCTAGCGGCTCGATCTCGCAGGTTCATTTCAATGGCGGAATTCTCATCAGATCACGGGCTGTAGGTTCACTTCACCCCATCTTCGTCACAATGAGCGTTTGAACGTCTTTGCGCGATCAGCAGGGGAATGGTGTCCACAAGAGGATTCGAACCTCCGACCCCAGGATTCATACCACTTCGGCTTTAACCGCCGCCCGAGAGCGTTCGTGGTCTGGACTGTCCCTTCACCATGGGCCGAAGCCTTTAGGTGCTACCCATCCAGTCTCTACACCTTCAACGGATTTCTCCGAAGCTTGGCTCGGGATTGGCATGCTGAGAGTTCAGCGAAGCGTTCCCCGAATTTGAGCAGATCGACTACAACCTTTCGGAGTGCAGCCCCCAATTCATGCAACCAGGAATCCTGTGCTCTATCCTGCTGAGCTATGTGGACACTAGGGACTGCTTTTAGACGAGCGCAGAAAAATCGCAAGGCCAACGAGGCCCGCGAACGCGAAAACATGAGTTGGTTGCCGATCATTGGGGTTGGTGAGGCGGATGATCAACAGTTCGAGAATGTTGACTGCACTGAGAATTGCCTTGGCTGTCATTGAGTTCCTGCCGACACCGGACAACAAACGTCGTCGATCACAGCCGGCACGAGGTAGCTGTCAGAATGAAATGAAGCCTGTAGGTCCGATGAAATCTTCCGGGTACCCCGGTTCCCGTAAACGTCCACGACCGTCTGCAACCCGTAAATTGTCCTCGCTAATTCGTGCGATCTTTTCATGAAGGCCTTCGAGGTGAGCAAGCGCCTCGCAGAAGGAATCGTCTAGGTCGAACTCGTTAGAATACCGAAGGAAGTCCCTGAAGCGCTTGCAGGATGCCTCGACGACACGTTTAACGTCTGCGGCCTCGGCAATCGATTGTTCGCCCAACTGCCATGTCTCGATCATATAGGAGCGAAGCGTCTTCGCCGCCGTCATCTCACATTCAAGCATCGACCACAGGACCAGGGCCCTCGCCTCGTCTGCGCTTGCCGCACATTCTTCAATCTCATCCAAGAGTACGACCTCGCAAAATAAGTCCTGAAGATTTCGAACCATTACGTGCTCCGATGCGGCGGCGTGAGATGGGGTGGCTTTGAGACACTACCCGCGTGATGAAGCCGGGTCGAGACTTGGCTGTCAACGGGAGGTCAGAGCCAGCCACGCAAACGATTGTCTTAGGGCGAGGGTGGGGCTGTGGCTGGCTGTTGAACCTCACCGACGCACGTACCCGCGTCGCGTGCGTAGTCAACAAACGATAGAGGCGCGAACGTTCAACCAGATTTCGAAGAGATGGCGTCCATTTCTAGGTGCCGTCCTAGCAGTAAATTTACTGGTGCATCCAAGCCCTGCAAGCGTTGCGTTTTCGCTCTGCCAGTAAACTTTCACACTATGAAAGGCGCTCTATCCTGCTGAGCTACGGGACCACTGTGTGAACCCATACAAAAGCCGCGGCAGGAAGCCAAGCGATTTTCGGGGCGGCCTGTCATGGGTTTCATAAGGAACAGCGCAGGAAGCCGGGACATGGGACATTCGGTTCATCGGATGGAGATGGCTCCATCCACGAACCTCAAGGAGAATGTCCATGCGCAAGATCATGCTTTCCGCTGTCGTCGCCACTGTCGCAGCGCTTTCCTTCGCCGCTCCCTCCCAGGCCGGCGGCCTTTCCATCGGTTTCGATTTCGGCGGCGGTCATGGCTGGGGTCACGGCCACCACGGCCACGGCTGGGGCCATTCCCAGGTCACCTTCTACGATGACGACTATGGCTACGACTGCTTCTGGAAGAAGGTGAAGCACTACGACAAGTGGGGCAACCTGATCATCAAGAAGGTCCGCGTCTGCGAATAAGATCGCGGCGCTTCGCCAATAGCTTTGATCCCCCGACTTGCCCGGCTGTCCGTCCCCGCAGCCGGGCGCTTTTCGTCAGGCGGCGAGACGGCTTTCGGCGAGCTTGACCCAATAGGTCACGCCATGCGGAATGGCGTCGTCGTTGAAGTCGTAAGCCGGGTGATGCAGGCCCGCCGTGTCGCCGTTGCCGATGAAGATGAAGGCGCCGGGGCGCGCAAGCAGCATGTAGGAAAAGTCCTCGCCGCCCATCATCGGATTGAGCGACGGATCGACCGCGGCGATACCGGCAATATCCTGTGCGACCGAAACGGCATGGCCAGTCTCGTCCGCATGGTTCACGGTGACCGGATAGTTGCGGTGGTAGGTGACGGTGATCTCCGCCCCGTGCGCGACGGCCAGACCGCCGCAGATCTGGCGGATGCGGGCCTCGGCCTCCTCGCGCATGTCGGGGCTCAGCGTGCGCACCGTGCCGGCAAGCTGCGCGGTCTCCGGAATGACATTGTGCGCAAAGCCCGCATTGAACTTGGTGACGGAAACGACCAGCGAAGCGATAGGATCGGCAACGCGCGAGACGATCGTCTGGAGTGCCGTAACCACGTAGGAGCCGATGACGATCGGGTCCACCGTCTTCTGCGGCAGGGCGGCGTGACCGCCACGGCCCTTGACGGTAATATTGAACTCGTCCGTCGCCGCCATGATCGGACCGGGGCGCGTGCCGAACGAGCCGACCGGCATGCCGGGCAGATTGTGCATGCCATAGACCTCCGCAATGCCGAAGCGCTCCATCATGCCGTCCTTGACCATCTCGTCGCCGCCGCCGCCGCCCTCTTCGGCCGGCTGGAAGATGACCGCGACGGAGCCGGAAAAATTGCGCGTCTCGGCGAGATATTTCGCGGCACCGAGCAGCATGGCGGTGTGGCCGTCATGGCCGCAGGCATGCATCTTGCCCTTGACGGTCGAAGACCAGGGCTTGCCGCTCGTCTCGTCGATCGGCAGCGCGTCCATGTCGGCGCGAAGCCCGATCGTGCGTCCCTCGCCCTTACCGCGGATGATGCCGACGACGCCGGTGCGGCCGATGCCGGGTACGATTTCGTCAACGCCGAATTCCTTCAGCTTCTCCGCCACGAAGGCGGCCGTCTTCTCCACCGCGAAGAGCAATTCCGGCTCCCTATGGATCTGGCGGCGCCATTCGGCGATTTCATTCTGCATTTCGGCGGCGCGGTTGAGAACGGGCATGCGGGTTTCCTGTCATGTTCGGCCGGAAAAATGGCCATCTCGCTCCGATGGCTTTGCCATCACGGTGCCATATAGGTTAAATAGGGCGACGGTTCGAGACAACTCCCGATTTCGAGGACAGACCTTTGCAGACGAACGGACGACCGATGCGCCGGAGCGTAACGCTTGTGAGCGCCGCCCTGATGTTCACAGCCTCCCTGGCCAATCTTGCCAATGCCAATCCGCGCATGCTGGTGGATGTCAACACGCTGCAGGTCATCGAGCACGAGGATGCGTTCCAGCGCTGGTACCCCGCATCCCTCACCAAGCTGATGACGGCCTACACGGTCTTCCGCGCCATCAAGGCCGGCGAAATGTCGCTGGAAAGCCCCGTCACCATGACGAAGCACGCCGCCGCCGAGCCGCCCAGCAAGATGTATTTCAAGCCCGGCCAGAAGATGACGCTCGACAGTGCGTTGAAGATCATCCTCGTCAAATCGGCCAATGACGTGGCCGTCGCCATCGCCGAATCGATCGGCGGCTCCGAGCAGGGCTTCGTCGACCGCATGAATGCCGAAGCCGCCCGCATCGGCATGAGCTCGTCGCATTTCATCAATCCGCATGGCCTGCCCGGCAAGGGACAGTACACGACGGCACGCGACCTTGCCGTGCTCGCGGTGACGCTGAAGCGCGAATTCCCGCAATATTCCTCCTATTTCGCGCTGGAAGGTTTTACGACCGGCAAGAAGCAATATCCCAACTACAACAAGCTCATCGGCCGCTTCGACGGCGCAGATGGCATGAAGACGGGTTTCATCTGCGCCTCCGGTTTCAACCAGGTCTCGTCTGCCACGCGCAACGGCCGCTCGGTCGTGTCCGTCGTGCTCGGCTCCGAAAGCCTTGGCGCCCGCGCCGATATTTCGGCGGGCATGCTGGAGAAGGGGCTGACGATGCGGGCCGGCAAGGTGCCGACGCTCGGGCAATTGCGCCCCTATGGCGAGACGCGCAATATCGTCGCCGATCTCTCGCAGGAAATCTGCTCCAAGCACGCCGCCAAGGTGCGCAGCGAAGGCCGCGACGAGGCTGGCCGCCAGAAGCTCGCTTCACCCTATATCCACGAGTTGAACCGGCCCCTGAAGCTGGTCTTCGCCGGCCTGATGGGCGGCGACACCGCCACGCCCGCCGGTGATGACGAAGTTGCCTCCCGCGATATGGGCGATGCCGTCAACATCCCGATCCCGATCCCGCGGCCAGCCTTCTGATTGGAGAAGACATGACCCTTCCCGAGCGGCGCGTGCCGGTCTCCGTGCTCACAGGTTTTCTGGGCGCAGGCAAGACGACCTTGCTCAATCGCCTGCTGAAGGACCCGACGCTGACCGATACGGCTGTCATCATCAACGAGTTCGGCGAAGTCGGCATCGACCATTTGCTCGTCGAGCAATCCGGTGACGGCATCATCGAACTTTCGGACGGCTGCCTGTGCTGCACCATCCGCGGCGAGCTGGTCGATACGCTCGCCGACCTGATGGACCGTATGCAGAGCGGCAAGATAGAGCCGCTGAAGCGCGTGGTGATCGAGACGACGGGCCTTGCCGATCCCGCCCCCGTGCTGCAGGCCGTGATGGGCAATCCGGTGCTTGCCCACTCCTTCAGCCTCGACGGCGTCATCACCGTCGTCGATGCCGCTAACGGCCTCTCGACGCTCGCCAACCATCCCGAAGCCGTCAAGCAGGTCGCCGTCGCCGATCGCGTGCTGATCAGCAAGACGACGCTTGCAGACGCTGCGACGCTGGAAGCGGTGAAACGCGAAATCGCCGCGCTCAATCCGCGGGCTTTCGTGTCCGATGTCGATACACCCGGTCTCGTCGGTCCCGACCTGCTGGCCAACGGGCTCTACGATCCCGGCAGCAAGATCGCCGACGTCCGCCGCTGGCTGCACGACGAGGCCCATGGCCACGCCGACCACCATCACCACGGGCATGATCACCACCACCACGGGCACGATCATCACCATGATCACGGCCACCAGCACCCCCATGACGTGACGCGTCACGATGCGACGATCCGCTCCTTCAGCATCGTGCACGACCGGCCCATCGACCCGATGGCGCTCGACCTGTTCGTCGACCTTCTGCGCTCCGCGCATGGCGACAAGCTTCTGCGCATGAAGGGCATCGTCCAGCTCTCGACCAATCCGGAACGGCCGGTGGTGCTGCATGGCGTGCAGAGCGTGTTCCACCCGCCGGAGCGGCTTGCCGCCTGGCCGGATGCGTCCGACCGCCGCACGCGGCTCGTGCTGATCACCAAGGACCTGCCGGAAGCCTTCGTGCGCGACCTCTTCGACGCCTTCACCGGCACACCGAAGATCGACCGGCCGGATCGGGCAGCCCTGGAAGACAACCCGCTCGCGGTTCCGGGTTTTCGATTTTAGAAGGCGGCGCCAGCAAGTCCGCCGGGAGGAGAGGAATACGCATGGCGAAGCTCGTATATGCCCTGAACCAATCCCTCGACGGCTATGTCGACCACATGGCCTTTGCACCCGAACCCGCGCTCTTTGGCCATTTCATCGACGATGTGCGAAGCCTCGCCGGCAGTCTTTACGGTCGCCGCATGTATGAGGTGATGCGCTACTGGGACGACGACAAGGCCGAATGGGGTGACGAGGAACGCGCCTATGCGGCGGCGTGGCGCAGCCAGCCGAAATGGGTCGTATCGCGCTCGCTGACGTCAGTCGGCCCGAATGCCAAGCTCATCACCGGCGATCTCGCAACGGAAATCAGCCGCCTGAAGACGCAGGTGGATGGCGTGATCGAAGTTGCCGGGCCTGAGCTGGCGCAAGGCCTGACCGACCTCGGCCTCGTCGACGAATACAGAATGTACCTGCACCCCTTCGTGGTCGGCAGCGGAAAGCGATATTTCGCCGGCCCGCGGCCGCCATTGCGCCTTACGGCAAGCGACCGCATCGGCGAAAACGTTATCCGGCTGACCTACGTTCCCGCATAGGCGCCGAAGCCTCGGGAGGCTCTCGCGCGCTAAATCTTCTTGCGGATCAGGAAACGGTGCCCGGCTTCGACGCGCTCGCTGGCTTCCAGCGCGTGGCCGTCCTCATGGCAGAAATGCGGGATATCGATCACGGCGAGCGGATCCGTCGTCTCGACCCAGAGGCTGGCGCCCGCTGCCATGGCCGAAAGACGCTTTCGCGTCTTCATCACCGGCAACGGACATTTCAGACCGCGCAGGTCATAGATTTCGGCCTCGTCGCGCGCTGCCGCCGTGGTCATTTCTGCCAGAACTTCCAGAACGGCTTCTTCGTGGTCTCTTCGACGACCTGCTGGCCCGCCTCGCCCCCGGCGACTGGAAGCGTGGCGACGGCATCGGTGTTCGTCGCAACGGTCTTGTTCGCGGCAGTCACGGTTTCGCCGGCCTTGACCGGCTGCTGGCTGCCCTGAAGTGTTGCCTGTTCGGCCATCCCGTTCACCACGGGCTGAGCCTCTTCCACTTTGCGTGGCTCGCTTCCCCCGGTCAACGTCTGCCAGAAGGACTTCTTTTCCTTCTTCTCGACGATCGCCATGCCGGGATTGTTTTCCGGCACCGGCAGGGCGCCTTCGCCCTTGGCCTGCTTTTCTGCCTTTTCGGCCGCGACGTCGGCCGCAAGATCGGCGGCAGCCTTGTTCTTGGCTTCCTCGGCTTCACGCACCGCGCGCTCGGCGGCTTCGACCTTGCGCTGCTCGGCCTCTTCGGCCTTGCGCTTCTGCTCGGCGATCTCGCGCTCGGTCATCAGCTTGCCGGCATCGAGCGAGTTGCCCGTCGGCGCATAGGCGAGTTCCCGGCCCTTGCGCTGGTCCGCGACGATCGCCTTGCGCTGGGCTTCCGACGGCTCGATCCAGACCGTGCCGTTATACTTCCGCATTGCGGTGGCATAAGAGGCGGCATAGGTCTTGTTGTAACTGGCGAGCGCCGCTTCGAGCGCGCCGGGCGTCGTCATCGCCGGGCAGGCGCCACCGGCCGCGAACGGCTTGTCGGACTGCTGGTTGAAGACGTATTTCTTCTCGCAGACATTGACCTCAGGCGGTCGCTTGGTCACCTCGAAATGGTCGTAGCCGACCTTCAGCATCTTCCAGAATTCGATATTCGGATTGTCGCGATGCCGCGCCATGTTTTCCGCGGTCATGCGGAAGGGGAAAGCCTGGAGCTGGATGGTCGACTGGCCGCCGCCGAAGGCGTCGCGCGCGAAGGCGAAGATTTCCAGCATCTGCTCGTCCGTCATCGAGTAGCAGCCGGACGACGAACACGCGCCGTGGATCATCAGGTTCGTGCCGCTCGCCTTCTGGGCGCGGTCATAAGAGTTCGGGAAGCCCGTGTTGATCGCAAGGAAGTAGCTCGAATTCGGGTTCAAATTCGCCTTGGAGAGCGGATAGAACCCTTCCGGCGCCTGCCGGTCGCCTTCCTTCATCTTGGGTCCGAGCTTGCCGGACCAGGCACAGATCTTGTAGCTGCGCAGCTGCTGGAACCGGTTCGAGCGATCCGCCTTCCACACTTCCAGCCGGCCTTCTTCCTTGAAGATGCGCAGCATGATCGGTGAAGCGCGGTCCATATTCATGGCCGACATCTTCGACAGCACCGCCGGCGAGAGCTGGTAATTGGTCTTGCTGGACACCCTCTTGAGGTCGACATCGGCCTTGTCGAACGTGTCCAGGGTCTCGTTGGTGCAGCCGGCGGCGGCCACAGCGAGAAGCGATACAGCGGCAAGAACAGTCGGGCGCATTCGAAGGGTCCGTCAACAATCGTCAGATCGCATGCCGTCGCGCCGGGCGGGCGGACGCGCAGTCGTAACCGGCTTATACTTCATAAATTCTTAACCGGGAAATTCTTTCGCCAGGCTGCCGGAAACCCGCAACCTCTCAGACACAAGGAATGTGGCCGAGATTTGGCAAGGGCGGCACGGGGCCGCCCCTCATCGTCTCAAAGCTGGCGGCCGATGTTCAGGTAGCGCTGGCGGCGATCCTTGCGCAGCTGGTCGCCCGGCTTGGCCGAGAGTTCCTTCAGCGCCGCGGCGATGACGTCGCCGGTGCGGCCGATCACGGCAGCGGGATCGCGATGCGCGCCGCCGACGGGTTCCTGAATGATCCCGTCGATGATGCCGAAGGTCTTCAGGTCCTCCGACGTGATCTTCATGTTGCTCGCCGCTTCCTTGGCCCGCGTGGAATCGCGCCAGAGAATGGAGGCCGCCCCTTCCGGCGAGATCACGCTGTAGATGGCGTGCTCCAGCATGTAGACGCGGTCGCCGGTGGCGATCGCGATAGCGCCGCCCGAACCGCCTTCACCGAGCACGACGGAGACGATCGGCACGCGGATGTTGAGACACATTTCCGTCGAGCGGGCGATGGCTTCCGCCTGACCGCGCTCTTCCGCGCCGATGCCCGGATAGGCGCCGGCCGTGTCGATCAGCGTGATAACCGGCAGGCCGAAGCGGTCGGCCATTTCCATGACGCGGATCGCCTTGCGGTAGCCTTCGGGACGGGCGCTGCCGAAATTGTGCTTGAGGCGCGACTTGGTGTCGTTGCCCTTTTCCTGGCCGATGATGGCGACGGCTTCGCCGCGGAAGCGGCCGAGACCGGCCTGGATCGCTTCGTCTTCGGCGAACTTGCGATCGCCGGCGAGCGGCGTGAACTCTTCAAAGAGCTGGCGGGCATAGTCAAGGAAGTGCGGGCGCTGCGGATGGCGCGCGACCTGCGTCTTCTGCCAGGGGCTCAGCTTGGAATAGATGTCGGCCATCGCCTCGCGGGCGCGCACTTCCAGCCGGCCGACCTCGTCCGACGTGTCGATGCTCTCATCTTCTTCCTTGAGCTTCTTCAGCTCGTGGATCTTGCCTTCGAGATCCGAGATGGGCTTTTCGAAATCGAGGTAGTTGTGCATGAGATGCGTTTCCGATCGTTTGCTCAAACCGCGCCGGGCGGGTGTCGGCCAAAATGGGGGCCAAGCGCGGGCGAAGGGTCCTAATCCGGTTTTTTTGCCTGTTTGGCAAGGGGGTGATGGGTCTGAACGAGCTGGTGGAGCCGTTCTTCCAGCACATGCGTATAGATTTGTGTCGTCGAAATGTCCTGATGGCCCAGCAGTTCCTGCACGGCGCGCAGGTCCGCACCGTTCTGGAGCAGATGGCTGGCAAAAGCATGGCGAAGCACATGCGGCGACAGCGTCGCGGCGCGAATTCCCGCCCGGCCGGCGAGCGCCTTGAGGTCGCGGGCAAAAACCTGCCGCGGCAGAAAGCCTTCCTTGCTCTGCGCCGGAAACAGGAAGGCGCCCGCTGCCGGATCGTCGCCGATCTCGGCCGCCAACGCCTCGCCATAGGCCTCCATGGCGGACACCGCCGCGCGCGACAGCGGCACCAGCCGCTCTTTGTTGCCCTTGCCCTTCACGACGAGAAAACGCCCGGTCTGCGCCAACACGCTTGCCGGCAGCGAGACGAGCTCGCTGACGCGCATGCCGGTCGCATAAAGCAGCTCGACGAGCAGATGCATGCGCCGCTTCATCAGAAGATTGCCGCCCGGCTCCGCCGCTTCCGCCTCCGCCCGCGAAATGAGGCGAGTCACGTCATCGACGCTCAGCGTTTTCGGCAGCGAGCGCCCCTTCTTGGGCGCATCGAGAATGCCCGTGGGATCGTCGCTGCGCAGGCCCTCGCCGTAGAGGAACTTGAAGAACTGCCGGAGCGCCGAGAGCCGCCGCGCCTGCGAAGAGGCGGCAAAACCCTGTTTGGCGAGGTGGCCGAGATAGGCGCGCAGGTCGTCCGGCGTTGCCTCGGTCAGACGCACACTGCGCTCGTTGAGGAAAGACTTCGCGTCCTCAAGGTCGCGCTCGTAGGATTGCAGCGTGTTCACCGCAGCACCCCGCTCGGCACTCATCATTTCGAGAAAGGATTCCACCTGAAGCCCGGACGAATCCCTCATGGCTGCGGGTTCACCCGTTCGGAGGGTATGCGGATCGTCACCTCGCGTTCCGTCGGCTCGACGAAGGTCACCAGCGCCACCATGACGCCATAGACCGATCCGACGATCACGGCGCAGAAGAACAGGAAACGGAACAGGGTGGGCATGGCATTCTCCGGGGCGGATGCCGTTTATATTGCCTCGCCATTCGCCGAGCGCAAGGCCGGGCATCAGCCGACACCCGGGATGAAGGCCGCGGCAGACTTGACGCTTCCGGTGGTTTTGTCGATACGGAAAGGGACGAAACCCCGGAAACACCAATGACAGAGCCGATCGACCAGGCCCCTCCCGCACTTGCCCCCACGCTTGCAAGTGAGGCCCGTGCCGCGCTCGGCAAACGCAACCTCGTGCTGATCGGCCTGATGGGTGCGGGAAAATCGGCGATCGGCCGCATGACGGCGCAGGCGCTCGGCATTCCCTTCGTTGATTCCGACCACGAGATCGAGCGCGTCTCGCGCATGTCGATCACGGATCTGTTCGCGGCTTACGGCGAGGCCGAGTTCCGCGCGCTGGAAACCCGCGTCATCAAGCGCCTCTTGCGCTCCGGCCCGCGCGTCGTGTCGACCGGCGGCGGCGCCTATATCAACGACAACACCCGCAAGCATATCAAGCGCGGCGGGCTCACCGTCTGGCTGAAGGCCGATCTCGACGTGCTCTGGGAGCGCGTCAACAAGCGCGACACCCGCCCGCTGCTCAAGACGGAAAACCCGCGCCAGACGCTCGAAAACCTCATGAACGCCCGCTATCCGGTCTATGCGGAAGCCGATCTCACCGTGATGTCGCGCGACGTGAAGAAGGAAACCATGGTGGAGGAGGTGCTGACCGCCATCACCGCCACCCGAAAACCCTGACGAGATGACCATGACCGCTACTGCAACCGCGCGCCGCACCGTGCGGGTCGAACTTGCCGACCGCTCCTACGACATCCTGATCGGCCCCGGCCTGATCGCCGCCGCCGGCCGCGAGATCGCGGGCCGGCTGAAGGGCCGCAAGATCGCCGTCATCACCGACGAGAACGTCGCGCCGATCTATCTCGAAAATTTCCTGGGCGCCGTGAAGGTCGAGGGCATCGACGCCGTCTCGCTCGTGCTGCCGGCGGGCGAGAAGACGAAGAGTTTCGAGCACCTGATCAGCGTCTGCGACAGCGTGCTCGCCGCCCGCATCGAACGCAACGACGCCGTCGTTGCCTTGGGCGGCGGCGTCATCGGCGACCTCACCGGCTTTGCCGCCGGCATCGTGCGCCGCGGCTCGCGCTTCATCCAGGTGCCGACCTCTCTTCTCGCGCAGGTCGATTCCTCCGTCGGCGGCAAGACCGGCATCAACTCGCCGCATGGCAAGAACCTCATCGGCGTCTTCCACCAGCCCGATCTCGTGTTGGCCGATACCGACGTACTCGACACGCTCTCGCCGCGCGAATTCCGCGCCGGCTATGCCGAAGTCGCCAAATACGGCCTGATCGACAAGCCCGATTTCTTCGCCTGGCTCGAGCAGAACTGGCATTCCGTCTTCGCGGGCGGCGAGGCGCGCATCGATGCCATCGCCACGAGCTGCCAGGCCAAGGCTGACGTCGTCGCCGCCGACGAGCGGGAGAACGGCCAGCGCGCTTTGCTTAATCTCGGCCACACCTTCGGCCACGCGCTGGAGGCCGCCACGCACTACGACAGCGCCCGCCTCGTGCATGGCGAGGGCGTCTCGATCGGTATGGTACTCGCCCACCAGTTCTCCGCCCGCATGAACCTGTGCAGCCCCGATGACGGCAAGCGCGTCGAAAAACATCTTCGCGAGGTTGGCCTGCCGACCAACATGGAGCAAATCCCCGGCGGCCTGCCGCCGGCGGAGGTGCTGATGGACGCCATCGCGCAGGACAAGAAAGTGAAGGGCGGAAAGCTTACCTTCATCCTGACACGCGGCGTCGGCCAATCCTTCGTCGCCGATGACGTGCCGCAATCCGAAGTCGTCGCTTTCCTGAAGGAAAAGCTGCCGAAATGACCAGCGAAACGCCCGCAGCACTCGCTCCCTTCCCGTGGCCGCTGATATCAGCCGTTCTCGTCCTGATCCCGCTTGCTATCCTGCTCTTCCGGGTCCGGATGCCGCTTGCCGCGTTGTGGCGCACGCATCAGGAAGCGCGCGAGGCCGAGGGCGAGCGTCGGCAGGCCGAAAGTGCCGCCGCAAAGCCCGACCGTGAAAAGCTGCTCGGCATGCTCGACCTCGACGCGCTCGAAGTCTCCGACATCATGATCCACCGCACCACAATGCGTGGTCTCGACGCCGACGACCCGCCGGAGGAGATCGTCAAGGCCGTGCTGGAGAGCCCCTACACGCGCATGCCGCTTTGGGCGGGATCGGTCGACAACATCGTCGGCGTCGTGCACGCCAAGGACCTGCTGCGGGCGCTCACCGAACCCGGTGTCGAGCCGAAAAACCTCGACATCACCAGGGTCGCGCAAAAACCCTGGTTCGTGCCGGATACAACGACGCTGAAGGAACAGCTTGCCGCCTTCCTGCGCCGGCAGGAGCATTTCGCCACCGTCGTGGACGAATATGGCGAGGTGCAGGGCGTCGTGACGCTTCAGGACATTTTGAAGGAAATCGTCGGCGACACCTCAGACGAGGCGGCCATCGACCTGCAAGGCGTGCGCCGCGAGGCGGACGGCTCGCTCGTCGTCGATGGCGGCGTTGCGATCCGCGATCTCAACCGCGCCTTCGGCTGGTCCCTGCCGGACGAGGAGGCAACGACCATTGCCGGCCTGGTTATCCACGAATCGAAATCGATCCCCGAGGAGCGCCAGGCCTTCACCTTCCACGGCAAGCGCTTCATCGTCATGAAGCGCTTGAAGAACCGCATCACCCGGCTGCGCATCCGCCCGCTCGAACCGGCAAAAGGCTGACTACCAGCGTGTCGGTTCGCCGGGAGCGGCCGCCTCGACGGCGAGCGCATGCAGCCCAGCGTCGAATTCCGCCTTCACCAGATCGTTGATCGCGCGATGCCGCGCCACCCGGCCCATGCCGGCAAAGGCGGAAGCGACGATGCGCACGCGCAGATGCGTCTCGCCTTCGCCATCGAATTCCGGCTTGTGGCCGGCATGTAGGTGGCTCTCGTTGATGACCTCGAGCCTATCAGGCGAAAAGGCCGCTTCGAGCTTCTCGGTAATGCTGGATTTCATGGACATAAGTGAACTTTCGGCGGCCAAAAATCACGCGCCGCAACGCAACAAAATAGTTTCACAAAGCCAGCAACAATCCGCTTTGTCAATTCTTGTGGCGGTCTCTTCGCACCCCCATAATGTGCGTCATGAAACTCGATTCCAAATACTTCGACCGCATCCGCACGAAGCGGCGCGTGGAGCGTCCTGAACGCTCCGCGCCGACCTGTCAGTGGGATGGCTGCGAGGAAAGTGCCAAACACCGCGCGCCCGTCGGCCGCAACGCCGACGGCCAGTATTTCATGTTCTGCTTCGAGCACGTCAAGGAATACAACAAGGGCTATAACTACTTCTCCGGCCTGTCCGACGGCGAGATCGCGCGCTACCAGAAGGAGGCCATCACCGGCCACCGCCCGACCTGGACGATCGGCGTCAACAAGGCCGCCAAGAACGGCCCGGCACAGGGTTCGGCACGCTCCGGCTCGGCCGGGGCAAATCAGCGCATCCGCGATCCCTTCGGCCTTTTCAACGAGGGCAAGGGCCGCCGCCCGCAGATGGAGCCGCGCGCCAGAAAACTGAAGACGCTGGAGGCCAAGGCCTTCGACACGCTCGGCCTTGCGGCCAACGCGACGGGCGACGACATCAAGACCGCCTACAAAACGCTTGTCAAAAAGCATCACCCGGATGCAAATGGCGGAGATAGAGGCTCGGAGGAGCGTTTTCGCGCGGTCATCCAAGCATATCAATTGTTAAAGCAGGCCGGCTTCTGCTAGAGCATTTGGCGGCCGGGCGGAATCGCCCGGTATCGTCCTTTTGCGGTCAGCAAAAGGCATGGTCGGCGAGCACTATAAGGTATTGGGGTGGAGGAGAACCCGCCGCCCGCGGAGACGTGATGAGCAAGATGGATCTCGATATTTCCAACCTCCCCGATACGACTGTATCTGTCCGGGAGGTTTTCGGCATTGATACGGACCTGCGTGTCCCGGCCTATTCCAAGGCGGACGCCTATGTGCCGGACCTCGACCCGGACTACCTGTTCGACCGGGAAACGACGCTGGCCATTCTCGCCGGCTTTGCCCATAACCGACGCGTTATGGTGTCCGGTTACCACGGCACGGGCAAGTCGACCCATATCGAGCAGGTCGCCGCCCGCCTCAACTGGCCCTGCGTGCGCGTCAACCTCGACAGTCATGTCAGCCGTATCGACCTCGTCGGCAAGGACGCCATCGTCGTCAAGGACGGCCTGCAGGTCACCGAATTCAAGGACGGCATCCTGCCCTGGGCCTACCAGCACAATGTCGCGCTCGTCTTCGACGAATACGACGCCGGCCGCCCGGACGTGATGTTCGTCATCCAGCGCGTTCTGGAATCCGCCGGCCGCCTGACCCTGCTCGACCAGAGCCGCGTCATCCGCCCGCACCCCGCCTTCCGCCTGTTCGCCACCGCCAACACGGTGGGCCTCGGCGATACGACGGGCCTCTATCACGGCACGCAGCAGATCAACCAGGCGCAGATGGACCGCTGGTCGATCGTCACCACCCTGAACTATCTGCCGCACGACCACGAAGTCAGCATCGTCGCCGCCAAGGTCAAGCGCCTCTCCGGCGGCAAGGACGGCCGCGACACGATCTCGCGCATGGTCCGCGTCGCCGATCTCACCCGCGCCGCCTTCATCAACGGCGACCTGTCGACGGTGATGAGCCCGCGTACGGTCATCACCTGGGCCGAGAATGCCGAGATCTTCGGCGACATCGCCTTCGCCTTCCGCGTCACCTTCCTCAACAAGTGCGATGAACTGGAACGCACGCTGGTTGCCGAACTCTACCAGCGCGCCTTCGGCGTCGAGCTGAAGGAAAGTGCCGCCAATATCGTCCTGGAGGCGACGGCCTGAGGCCCGGTAAAGCGCATGGCAGCTCGCGGTGACAATTCGAAGCCGAGACCGGGCGGCGTGGTCGACATGGAGCCGTTCCGCCGCGCCGTGAGCGGCTGCGTTCGCGCCGTGGCCGGCGACGGCGAGGTGGAGGTTTCCTTCGCCAACGAGCGCCCCGGCATGACCGGCGAGCGCATCCGCCTGCCGGAACTCTCCAAGCGCCCCTCGCCGACCGAAGTCGCGATCACCCGCGGCCTCGGCGACAGCATGGCCCTGCGCAAGGCCTGCCACGATGCCCGCATCCACGCCACCATGTCGCCGCAAGGTGCCGACGCCCGTGCGATCTTCGACGCCGTCGAGCAGGCACGCGTCGAAGCGATCGGTTCCAACCGAATGCAGGGCATGGCGCTGAACCTCAGCACCATGCTGACGGAGAAATACGCCAAGTCCAATTTCGGCGCGATCACCCGTCAGGCCGATGCGCCGCTCGAAGAAGCCGTGGCCCTCATCGTGCGCGAAAAGCTGACCGGCCAGGCCCCGCCGGCCTCCGCCGGCCAGGTGCTCGACCTCTGGCGCGATTTCATCACGGAAAAAGCCGGCAAGGACATGGACGGCCTGTCGGCCGCCATCAACGACCAGCAGGCCTTCTCGCGCGTCGTGCGTAACATGCTCGCCTCGATGAACGTCGCCGAGCAGTACGGCGAGGATGAAAACGAGCCGGACGATTCGGAAACGCCCGAGGACGAGAACCAGCCGCGCAGCGACGAGCAGGAAGACAACAACAGCCAGGAAGAGGCCGGCGACGACTCGGCACCCGCCGACGAGAACGAAACGTCCGATGAGCAGATGGACGAAGGCGAGATGGACGGCGCGGAAATCTCCGACGACGACCTCGTTGACGACGACGGCGACGAGACGGAAAAGCCCGGCGAAGTCCGCCGCCCGAACCAGCCGTTCTCCGATTTCAACGAGAAGGTCGATTACGGCGTCTTCACGCAGGAATTCGACGAGACGATCACCGCGGAAGAACTCTGCGACGAGGCGGAACTCGACCGCCTGCGCGCCTTCCTCGACAAGCAGCTCGCCCACCTGCAAGGGGCCGTCGGCCGCCTCGCCAACCGCCTGCAGCGCCGCCTGATGGCGCAGCAGAACCGCGCCTGGGAATTCGACCTCGAAGAGGGTTATCTCGACAGCGCCCGCCTGCAGCGCATCATCATCGATCCCATGCAGCCGCTCTCCTTCAAGCGCGAGAAGGACACGACCTTCCGCGATACGGTCGTAACGCTGCTCATCGACAATTCCGGCTCGATGCGCGGCCGGCCGATCACCGTTGCCGCCACCTGCGCCGATATCCTCGCGCGCACGCTGGAGCGCTGCGGCGTGAAGGTCGAGATCCTCGGCTTCACCACCAAGGCGTGGAAGGGCGGCCAGTCGCGTGAGAAGTGGCTGGGCAGCGGCAAGCCGCAATCCCCAGGCCGCCTCAACGACCTGCGCCACATCATCTACAAGAGCGCCGATGCGCCGTGGCGCCGGGCGCGCCGCAATCTCGGCCTGATGATGCGCGAAGGCCTGCTCAAGGAAAACATCGACGGCGAGGCGCTGATCTGGGCGCATGACCGCCTTTTGGCCCGCCCCGAGCAGCGCCGTATCCTGATGATGATCTCGGACGGTGCGCCGGTCGACGATTCGACGCTGTCGGTGAACCCCGGCAACTATCTGGAACGGCACCTGCGCGCCGTCATCGAGCAGATCGAGACGCGCTCGCCGGTCGAGCTTCTCGCGATCGGCATCGGCCATGACGTCACGCGTTACTATCGCCGCGCCGTCACAATCGTCGATGCGGACGAACTGGCCGGCGCGATGACCGAGCAGCTCGCCTCGCTCTTTGCCGACGAATCGACCAGCCGCCGCCCCGCCGGCCGCCGTCGTGCCGGCTGAACGGGCACCCAAGCGCTGCAAAAGAGGCCTCCTGCGGGGCCTCTCTCTCCTCGCAATCAGCGCTGCTCTTTCGCTGTCTCTGGCGTCCATTGCTGCGGCGGAGAGCATCGACCTGCCGGTCTCCAGCCGCGCCTTCTCAGAATTCGCCATCGGCTCCGACAAGCGCATCTTCGGCAAGCTCGAATTCCTCGGCGGCCTCAGCTATTCCTCCACAAACCCGCTGCTCGGCGCCGTCTCGGCCATCCGCTTTCGCGACGATCATGAAAATTTCGTCGCCGTTCTCGATACCGGCCACTGGCTGACCGGCCG
>NZ_JBLZPH010000177.1:0-22855 GCF_049199205.1 Shinella sp. M31
AAATAGACGAAGGTGGCCCAGAGCACGGTGAAGAGGATGACGGCCGAGAACTTGATGCGCTCGGCGAAGGCGCCGATGATCAGCGCCGGCGTCAGCGCCGCGAAGGTCATCTGGAACAGCATGAAGATGTATTCCGGAATGACCACGCCCTCGGAGAAGGTCGCCGCCGTGCTGTCGACAGTCACGCCCGACAGGAACATCTTGGCGAAGCCGCCGAAATAGGGGCTCGTCGAGCCGCCGAAGGCGAAGGAATAGCCGTAGGTGACCCAGACGATCATCATTACGGCGCCGATGACGGTGCACTGCATGAGGACGGACAGCATGTTCTTGGCGCGGACGAGGCCGCCGTAGAACAACGCAAGGCCGGGGATCAGCATGAAGAAGACGAGCAGTGTCGACAGGAACATGAAGGCGGTATCCGCCTTGTCCGGAACGGGTGCGGCGGCAGCGGCTTCGGTTGCGGCGGGCGCCGTTTCCTGCGCGAAGGCGACCACGGGCGCAAACACGGCCGTCGTGGCGGCAGCCACGCGGGAAAGGGTATGAGAAAGCTTGAATGACGACATTGTAAGTGGGCTCCCTGAAAGGCCGTTTGCTTAGAGCGCTTCGGTATCGGTTTCGCCGGTGCGGATGCGCACGGCATGGTCGATGGCGTAGACGAAGATCTTGCCGTCGCCGATCTGGCCGGTCTTGGCCGCTCCGGCGATCGCCTCGACGGCCTTGTCGACGAGGTCGCTCGCCACGGCGATCTCGATCTTCAGTTTCGGCAGGAAGCTGACGGCATATTCGGTGCCGCGGTAGATTTCCGTGTGACCCTTCTGGCGCCCGTAACCCTTCACTTCGGTCACGGTCAGGCCCTGGATGCCAACGGCGGTGAGGGCTTCGCGCACCTCATCGAGTTTGAACGGCTTGATAATGGCCATTACGATTTTCATCTGGTTTCCCATCCTTCGTGCTTATCCCCAGCCGGGGCCATCTCCTTGCCGTTGGCAGACGCAACGACTGAGACCTACACATTCAAGGGGCGTGCCAGATTCGAACGGCTCAGCTAACGCGCTGATTTTCAATCGATAAAAAGAACTCTCATGCTGCGGCGCAAAAAATCACCATCGCAGATGATCAAAAAATGAGCGATAAAAGTATTATGAATAAAATTTAGTCAGTTGCCTTTTTCCGAATCAGCCCTTCCTGGGCGACGGAGGCAAGCAGGGTGCCGGAACGGCTGAAAATTGCGCCACGCGTCATGCCGCGTCCGCCGAAGGCCGAGGGGCTGTCCTGGCTGTAGAGCAGCCAGTTGTCGAGAACCGGCGGGCGATGGAACCACATGGCATGGTCGAGGCTCGCCACCTGCAGCCTGCGGTCCAGCACGGAGGTGCCGTGCGCGAAGAGCGAGGTGTCGAGCAGCGTCATGTCGGAGAGATAGGCAAGCACCGCGGCCTGCAAATGACGCTCGGCCGGCACTGGCCCCGTCGTGCGCACCCAGATGTTTTGGCTCGGCTCCAGCTTCTCGGCGGAGAAATAGTGGTCGAGCGCGACGGGACGCAGCTCGATCGGCCGCGGGCGTTCCCAATAGGCACGGATATGGGAAGGTGCCTGCGTCAGGAACCGCTCCTTCAGCTCCGCCTCCCCGAGCAGGTTTTCCGGCATCGGCACATCCGGCATCGGCGCCTGATGCTCGAACCCCTCTTCATCATCCTGGAAGGATGCGGTCATGAAGTAGATCGGCTTGCCGTGCTGGATGGCGGTGACGCGCCGCGTGGAGAAGGAGCCACCGTCGCGGATGTTCTCGACATCGTAGATGATCGGCACTGAGGGATCGCCCGGCCGCACGAAATAGGCGTGCAACGAATGCACGAAGCGCGCCTCTTCCACCGTGCGCGTCGCCGCCACCAGCGCCTGGCCGATCACCTGCCCGCCGAACACCCGCTGCCAGCCGACCTGCGGGCTCTTGCCGCGAAAGAGCCGCGCCTCGAGCTGCTCGAGATCGAGCGTTTCGATCAGAAGGTCCATGGCGGGGTTCTTGGGCTGATGGCGCGACATTTGGACGTGGCTCCGATACATGGCCTGAGGTAGGAAAGCGGTCCTTCCTCCTCTATATAGAGGGAAACAAGACCTCAAGCGGCCAGGAGTCTCCCATGACCGACGCCATCAAGCCCGACGCTCCCATGCTCGACGTGCTCGTCGCCGGCGGCGGCTATGTCGGCCTGTCGCTGGCGGTCTCGATCAAGAAGGCAGCGCCGCACCTTGCCGTCGAAGTCGTCGATGGCGCGCCCGAGCATGCCTGGCAGAAGGACGAACGCGCCTCGGCCATCGTCGCGGCCGCACGAAACCTGCTCGACGTGCTCGGCGTGTGGAACGAGATCGTCCCGGAGGCCGAACCGATCCGCCGCATGGTCATTACCGATTCGCGCACCGCCGATCCCGTGCGCCCGGTCTTCCTGACCTTCGAGGGCGCGGGCTCCGGCGATGACGGCCAGCCCTTCGCCCATATGGTGCCGAACCGCGCCATGACCGGCAGCCTGCTGCGCCAGGCCGAGATCCTCGGCATTCCCGTGCGCTGGTCGACATCGGCTGAGGGGTTTGCGACCGGACAGCACGCCACCGACGTCACGCTCTCCGACGGCTCGACACGAAAAACCCGCCTGCTCGTCGCCTGCGACGGCGTGCGCTCGAAACTGCGCGACATGGCCGGCATCAAGACCGTGCGTTTCGACTACGGTCAGTCCGGCATCGTCACCACCGTCGCGCACGAACGCCCGCATGACGGCACGGCGGAGGAACACTTCCTGCCCGCCGGCCCCTTCGCCACGCTGCCGCTCACCGGCAACCGCTCCTCGCTGGTCTGGACCGAGCGCACGGAGGACGCCCGCCGCCTCGTCGAAAGCGACGACCTCGTCTTCGAGGAGGAGCTGGAGCGTCGCTTCGGCCACAAGCTGGGCGCGCTGAAGGTCGTCGGCGGCCGCCGCGCCTTCCCGCTCGGCCTCACGCTGGCCCGCGCCTTCATCGCGCCGCGCTTCGCACTGGCGGGCGATGCCGCGCACGGCATCCATCCGATTTCCGGCCAGGGCCTCAATCTCGGCTTCAAGGATGTGGCGGCGCTAGCCGAAACCGTCGTCGAGGCCGACCGCCTCGGCCTCGATATCGGCGCCGTCTCGGTGCTGGAACGCTACGAGACCTGGCGCCGCTTCGACACAGTGCGCATGGGCGTCACGACCGACGTGCTGAACCGCCTGTTCTCCAACGACGCAACACCGATCCGCGTGCTGCGCGACGTCGGCCTCGGCATCGTCGACCGCCTGCCCGGCCTAAAGTCCTTCTTCATCCGCCAGGCCGAGGGCACAACCGGCGGCGGACATCCGCGCATGCTGGTCGGTCAGCGGATTTGATTCGCGGCTACTTGCTGCCACCATCACGCCACCCTTTCCGTCATCCTCGGCCTTGAGCCGAGGATGACAAAAGAGAGATTGCGGCAACTTTCGACGACGCCGGCGCCCTTGCCCCTTAATCCTTGATTTCCCGCGCCTCGGAGATCAGCATGATCGGGATACCGTCGCGGATCGGATAGGCGAGCTTGGCCTTTTCGGAAATCAATTCCCCGGCCTGCGCGTCATAGTGCAGCCGCCCCTTGGTGAGCGGGCAGACGAGAAGTTCGAGCAGTTTGGGGGCAACCCGGCTGGTGCTGTCGTCCATCGATCCCGCCCTATTGCAGCCGCGTATCCACATCGCCATAGCTGCGCGCCAAAACGATCTCGGTGATGGCAATCAGCGTTTCGGCGCGGGTTTTGAGATCAGGCGCTTCCAGAAGCGCCTGCTTTTCCGCCGGGCCATAGGGCGACATCATCGCCATGGAATTGACCAGCGTCGTGTTGCTGGCGCGCTCCACGCTCTCCCAGTCCGCCTCCAGCTTGTTGGCATCGAGATAGGCCTTGAAGGCGGCGAGCAAGGCGTCACGATCGACGGTCTTCTCGTCGTCCTGGGCGGAGAGGTCGCCGATGAAGGGCGCGATGCGGAAACTGCGATAGGACTTCGGGCCGGAAGCTTCTTCCAGCAGACGGTAGCGGCACACGCCGGTCAGCGACACGACATAGCGCCCGTCACCCGTCTCCGCGAAGGAAGTGATACGGCCGATACAGCCGACCTTGCAGAGTTCGGGATTGTCGTGGCCGATGTCGTCCGCGCGGTGCTCGCCGAAAACCGGCTGCACCATGCCGATCAGCCGGTGCGAGGCGAGCGCTTCGTCGAACATGGAGAGATAACGCGGCTCGAAAATGTTGAGCGGCAGCTGGCCGCCGGGCAGAAGAAGCGCCCCCGTCAGCGGAAAGACGGGGATCGTCTCGGGCAGGTCCGCCGGCTTCAGATAGCGCGCATTACCCACATGCATGGCATTGCCTTCCATTCCACGGCGCGGTGCTGCGTCCAGGCTCCTCCGTCCCGACCCCTCGCCGACGCGCCTTTTCCGAATGTGGGGCGGGCGCGCCGTTTCTCAAGGGATGCTGCTCTCTCCCGGGCAAAAAACCTCAGGAAAACAGGATCGACGAGAGCTTGCGCCGCGCCGATATCGTTGCCGGGTCCTTCGGGCCCCAGACGTCGAAGAACTGCAGCAGTTCGCGACGCGCACCGTCATCCTCGAAGGCGCGGTCGCGCTTCATGATGTAGAGCAGGTGTTCGGCCGCGGCCTGGCGGTCGCCCTCGACATTGCGGATCTTCGCAAGGCTCAGCCGGGCGGCATGATCGTCGGCATTCGCGGCCAGCGCCTGCTCGAGCGCGGCGGGATTGCCGAGTTTGCGCGCCTCTTCGATCTGGCCGAGCTTCTTGAGAACGGCGACGACTGCGGGATCCGCCGCAACCGCGTCCGGCAGGTTGCTCAGCGTCTGGCGGGCATTCTCGATCTGGTCGACGGCAATCATGCAATCGGCGATGCCGGCCAGTGCCACAGCATTTTCCGGATCGGCCTGCAGCAAGGCGCCATAGAGATCGGCGGCACCGGCAACATCACCGGCCTCGAACAGCGTCTTGGCTTCGGCCAGCAACGCCTCGATCTCGGCCTTCTCATCAGCACCCGCAGGGCCGGCGACCTTGTCGATGAAGTCGCGAATCTGGCTTTCCGGCACCGCGCCCATGAAGCCATCGACCGGTCGGCCGCCGACAAAGGCGACGACGGCGGGAATGGACTGGATGCCGAGCTGGCCGGGGATCGACGGGTGATCGTCGATGTTGAGCTTGACGAGCTTCACCCGGCCGGCGCTTTCGCGCACGACCTTCTCGATGATGGGCTGGAGCTGCTTGCAGGGGCCGCACCAGGGCGCCCAGAAATCGACGAGAACGGGCTGCTGACGCGAGGCTTCCATCACGTCGCGTGAGAAATTCGCCGTCGTCGTGTCCTTGATCAGGTCGTCCGCCGCCGGAGCCGCGCCACCGCCATAGCTCGCCGAAACGTTCATCTGGCCGCCATAGGACGATGCATAGGGGTTTTCGCCTGCACTCATGGTCTCTCCTGTGGCGCCGAGCGCCTGAATCACGTGTCTGCGCCCAAAATCGTATGTCAGGCGGTGACTTTCAAGACAAGCGGCTCATGTCCCGTCGCCTCGATGAAGCGCAACAGGTCCTTCGAGCCGATCGAGGTCGTCGCGTCGTTGCGCAGCGGATGGCAGTTGATCGTGTCGTATTCCATGAGATCGGCATCGACGATCATCTTCACCTGGCGTCCGGTATCGTTGATGACGCCGAAGGCCGTGACGGCGCCGGGAATGACGCCGAGATATTCCATCAGCTTCTCCGGCTTGCCGAAGGAGACCTTGCTTGCCGCACCGATGACCGTGTGGATCGTCTTCAGGTCGATGGTCGCGTGCTCCTCGACGGTCATCAGGAAGTAGTTATCCTTCTTGTCCTTCACGAAGAGGTTCTTCGTGTGGCCGCCGGGGATTTCGTCGCGCAGCGCCACCGATTCGGCGACGGTGAAGACCGGCGCGTGCTCCTTGGTCGAATGGGCAATGCCCAGCCCGTCGAGAAACTGGAAAAGGTCCTTGTCGGTCTTCGGCTGTACGTTGCTCATCTCATCGTTCCCGGCGTGAATTATCCTGCCCGCTGATAGGGCTTCGATCCTTTCGACGCAACCGCCTGAGAATCCGGCGCTTCGAAAGCGGCTGTAATTTTTTCTCCAAAATCCGAAATTTCCCTGTTGCGTTTTAAAAGGGCTTGGGCCATATACCGCCCGTCGCCGCAACGCAGCGACCTTCGGCCAAGCATCTACCCCAGGCCGTCGCAGATGAGCGGGTGTAGCTCAGGGGTAGAGCACAACCTTGCCAAGGTTGGGGTCGGGCGTTCGAATCGCCTCACCCGCTCCATTCTTCCAAGACGTCGCAAGCCTCGGTTCGCCGGGGCTTTTTTGATTTCTGGCGCGGTTGAATCTCCGACACCGGAAATGCCTCCGGGAGGCGCGGTCACCGTCGGGTTACCAGCTCAACATTCTGTATTCCTGGGTTAGTGCCGGGGAGCAGCAGTCCGGCTTTTGCCTACGCGACAAGTGCGTTTCATGAGGCTCCGGGGCTGCCCAAACAAATGATCTCGTCTAAATAGTCAGCGATCTTGTTGAAGGCTTTTTGGTTTGCGACGTGTTCTTCGTCGTCGGAGGCTGCGGCAAGTCTGCGCTGGCCATCGCGGACGGCCTTGAGTTGTTCCATAGCCATGCGCTGCTCCACGCTGTCGGTTTTCAGCGAACCGAGCAGCGCCTGTACGGCGTATTTATGAGCCGTCGCCTGAAGGTCAAGCTCGCGCAGAACACCGCGCATATCCGAAATCTGGTCTGCGAGGTGCTGAACGATTTCCTGGGTTGATCCGGCGACCCATTTCCTTGTCATGGTCGTTTCCTCCGGCGAATTCAAACGCGACGTCGTTCATGCCCGAGATTGCGTTAGGTCGAAGCCGGATCGGGACGTCCGTACTTTCGCAATGTTAATTCTGAAGACGAGTTCGCCGGACTATCATGGGCGTATCGCGCGCGATTCCCGACACCATGTGCACTGGTCGGCGACACTGCAATCATAGACCCCATAGGCCCGCAAGTCCAATCCGGTCGCGACAGGAGGCCGGGGAAGCGACAATTCAAGCAAAAAGATTTTTACGAATCTCATTAGAATCACGCATCCGGCAAAAATATCTCCTGATGGTTTTCGTTGTTTTCGTGAGTAATTTCACCCGCGCGATTGCGCGATTTGCGTTGATTTGATCGGCCACTCTTGTTTTTCCCGCAGAAAAAACATATCTTGTCCTCGTCGAACCTTGTTTATGACCTTTGTCTTCGCCTCAATGGCCCGGTCAGATTTCCTATCATCGTCGATTTACACGCGCTCATTCAGGGCGTCTTTTCTCATGCGATTGAAAGGATATCGTTATGAATTCAGGTACAGTTAAGTGGTTCAACAGCACCAAGGGCTTCGGCTTCATTCAGCCTGACGACGGCTCGACGGACGTCTTCGTCCACGTCTCGGCCGTCGAACGTGCAGGCATGGGCGCGCTGAACGAAGGTCAGAAGATCAGCTACGAGATTGTCCGTGACCGCAAGTCCGGCAAGAACTCGGCCGACAACCTTCGCGCCGCTTAAAGAATTTTCGCTCGCTCCTGCTGACCACGGATGTACTGGCAGCGGTGAGGCGGGCGATGGGAAGAGGTCGGGTTAACGCCCGGCCTTTTTGTTTTCCGCAGATAGCGCATTGCGCAAAGGAGCTCACGATGAGCCGAGCAATTCACGCTGTTGGCGACACGGTCAAGCTCAAGCCGAATATCCTGCGCCGAGCTGAAACCGCTCCGACCTGCCGGATTATCGGCATTCTGCCTGCCGATCACGGGGAAGTGCAATATCGCGTTCGACTCGGTAACGAGACGTTCGAGCGCCGTATCCTCGCCAGCGACATCGAAACGCCGGAGACCAGGTTGCCCCAGCCCAGCGGCGTGGCGCCATCCTCCGCCGGTCGCAACGAACCATGGCTAAAGCCCGTCAGCATACGAACAAAGAAATAATCACTCGGCGCGGCTCGCATGCCGCCATGAAGGGACAGATTTTGCAAGTTCTCGTTCGGGACAACAACGTCGATCAGGCCCTCAGGGTTCTCAAGAAGAAGATGCAGCGTGAAGGGGTGTTTCGCGAAATGAAGGCGCGCAGCGCTTACGAAAAACCTTCCGAAAAGAGAGTTCGTGAGAAAGCCGACGCGATCAGACGCACCCGCAAGATCGCGCGCAAGAAAGCGCAGCGTGAGGGATTGATCGCCGCGCCCAAGAGGAAAGTTTCCGCCGGCGGCGGCCGGTAAGGGACAAGTGTAAACTGAGGACGATTCCATGACGGCCACGAAACAGAATTTTTTCAAGCCGACGAAGGTCAGCGCGGAAACGAAGGCGGCTGACACCAATGCTGCTGCGCGCGGGATCGTCGAGCAGGAAGCAAACGCCCGCGAAAAGAAAACCGAGAGACTGCGGGCCTTGCGCCTTGCGAAGGAGGCCGCCACGCCGTCCGCACCGCCGACCCAAAAGCGGGCGAAGAAATAGAATACGGGCGCTTGGCATGGGGCAGGCCGACAGGCTGCTGATCAACCCCGCTGGACAAAGCGCGGGAATACTGCGGCATCGTCGGAACTGCGCGTGATAACCGTGTGAACCGACGACCCTTGAGGTTCTCGCGCGGCGAGCGCTTCCAAATGACAGCAACTCGCTCAAGTCTGCATGTGTCGATATCTGCGCTGCGATCAGGCGCCTGGGCGGCAAGGCGTTCCATCACGATCTCAGGGCATCGTTCAGCCCAAAATCGAAAGGCCGGCGACCCGCTTTAGGGCGCCGGCCTTTCCGCATGCGGTAGCGATGTGCCTCAGGCGGCGCGGCGCTGTTGCACGGCTGACCCGCGCCCTTCCGCGATGTGGAACTGCGACAGCGCCGTCTGGAGTTGGGCGGCTTCGCTGGCCAGGACTTGGCTGGCGGCCGTGGTTTCTTCCACCATGGCGGCATTCTGCTGGGTCATCTGGTCCATTTGGTTGACGGCGGTGTTGATCTCGCCGAGCGCCGCGGACTGTTCCTGCGCCGCGCGGGTGATCGAGACGACGTGGTCGTTGACGCGGTTGACGAGGTCCTTGATCTCGGAAAGCACGTCGCCCGTCGACAGCACCAGCGAGACGCCGCCCTTCACCTCGCCGGCCGAGGCGTTGATCAGCGTCTTGATCTCCTTTGCGGCATTGGCCGAGCGCTGGGCGAGTTCGCGCACTTCCTGGGCCACGACCGCAAAGCCGCGGCCGGCTTCGCCTGCGCGGGCGGCCTCGACGCCGGCGTTCAGTGCCAGCAGGTTGGTCTGGAAGGCGATCTCGTCGATGACCGAGATGATCTGACTGATCTTCTGAGAGGATTGCTCGATGCGGCCCATGGCGTCGATGGCGCTCTTGACGATGTCGCCTGATTTTTCCGCACTTTCCTTGGTCTCACGCACGATCTCGGAGGCTTCAATGGCGCGTGACGTGGAGGTCTTCACCGTCGTGGTGATTTCCTCGAGGGCTGCGGCAGTCTCCTCCAGCGAGGCGGCCTGCTGCTCCGTGCGGTGGGCGAGCTGATCGGCAGCGGCCGAGAGTTCGCGGCTGTTGCCGGTAATAGTGCCGGCCGTGGCGAGGATGCCGCCCATCGTGCTGCGCAGCGTGCGCATGGCGCCGTTGACGTTGGCCTGAAGCTCGGCGAAATCGCCCTGGAAGTGGCCGGTCATTTCCTGCGTGAGATCGGCATGCGAGAGCGAGGCGATGACGCGGCGGACTTCGCTGACGCCGCGCTCGACATTCTGCACCAGCGCGTTGACGCCCGTGGCGAAGCGGCTGAGATCCTCATCCTGATAGGTCTTGGTGATGCGACGCGAGAAATCGCCGGCCGCAGCAGCCGCAACAATCGTCGAGATATTCGACTGCAGATCCTTGCTCTGCGCCTGAAGGGCCGCTTCCTGGGCTTCCATGTCGCGCATCTGCATCTCGTTGGCACGGAAGACGTCGAGCGTGCGGGCCATGGCACCGATCTCGTCCTGGCGCTCGGTGCAGGGGATGGCGTCGTCGAGCTTGCCGGCGGCCAGCTTCGACATGACACCGGTCAAAAGCTGGATCGGGCGCACGATGCCCTTGCGGGCGAAGACGATGCTGAACAGCATGCCCGCGACGATGCAGATGAAGGCGGTGGCAAGCAGCAGGACCTGTGTGGACGTCGAGCGCGCGATGGCGGCAGCGCGCGCTTCCGAAAGCGTTTTCGCGGAATAGGTCGTGTATTCCTTGAGCGCCGATGTCACGGCCTTCTGGCCCTCCAGCGCCTTGTCGAGGGCGGCGATGATCGCTGCGCGGTCGTCAGCCTTTTCCGTGGCAACGGCGACCATGGCGCGGATTTCGTCGAAATAGGGCGTCATCGCGGCGCGCACGCCCTCGAGCAGCTTCTGCTCGCTGGCATCGGCCGTCGAGGCGATCTTTGGCAGGCGATCGAGCATTTCCTTCGAGCGCTTGTCCGTTTCGGCGGCGAAATCGGCGGCCTTTTCCGGCGCCAGCGCCAGCTGGTAAGTCATGCGGCTGATGGCGATGACGTCGATGCGCAGGTCCATGGCCTCGCGGGCCACCTCTTCGCGCGCACCGGTATCCTCAAGCGCGCCGCCGAGCGAGGTCAAGCCGCGGCTGCCGACAGTGGCGATGGTGCCGGCGGCAATGCCCATCAGGAGCACGAGAAGGCCGACCTTACGGGAGATCGAGAGATCCGAGATTTTCATGGACAGAGGTCCCCTGGGCGACCGGCGCTGTCCTGGCGCGTTCATCCCGCACGACCCGGCAACATTCCGGGTCCATGCGGACTTTGTGCGGCACAAAGGTTTCGATTGTCTTGCGTTTTGCCAATTGCCTTTGGGGGCAGGGGCTGCCTCAGGCCTTGCGGAAGACGTAGTCCGTTTCCTGCCGCAGCGTCTCGCCGGGGCGCAGAACCGCCTTGGGGAAATGCGCGTGGTTGACGGCATCGGGCCAGACCTGCGTTTCCAGGCAGAAGCCGGCGAACGCGCCGTAGCGCCGGCCTTCGAGGCCGGAAACGGCGGGGCCGACCTTGGAGCCGGTATAGAGCTGCACGCCCGGCTCCGTCGTCAGAACGGCGAGCGAAACGCCCGAGACGGGGCTGCGCACCTCCGCAACGGGACGCTTGGCAACGCGCTGCGGCGAAAGGCAGAAATTGTGGTCGAAAGCGACGCCGCCTGCCTCCGTCTGGCGGGCAAGCGGGGACCATTCCCTCAGATCGAAGGGCGTGCCGGCAACGGGGCGGACCTCGCCGGTCGGGATGAGGTTTTCATCGACCGGCAGATAGTGTTCCGCCGCCAGACGAATCTCGTGGCCCAGCGCATCTACACCGCCATCAAGGATGAAATAGCTGTGCTGGCAGAGATTGACCGGCGTCGGCGCGTCGGTCACGGCCTCATAGACGACGGAGAACACGCCGTCACCCGGCAGACGGTAGGTGCAGGTGATGGCGCAATTGCCGGGATAACCGGCGCGGCCGTCGGGATCGGTCAGCGTGAGTGTGACGAAATCGGCGCCCTGTTCGGCGATCCGCCAGTTCTGCCGGCCGATGCCGTCGCTGCCGCCGTGCAGATGCGTGACGCCGCGCTCGTTGCGTTCCAGCTGGTAGTCGCGGCCGTCGATGGCAAAACGGCCGCCAGCGATGCGGTTGGCGCAGCGGCCGGGCGTCGCGCCGAAGAACGGCGAATGATCGAGATAGGACGGCAGGTCCTCGAAGCCGAGCACCAGCGGCGCATCGTGCCCGTCAAGCCTGAGATCCTGGATGACGGCGCCCCAGGTCAGGACGCTGGCCGTCAATCCGCCGCCCGATATCGTGACGCGCTCCACCGTTTCTCCCTGATCCAGCCGACCGAAGATATCCTGTTCCTGCCCCACGCTCGCGTCTCCTCCGCCGGCTTTCCCCGCGCGGCAACCTGCTTCAATTCCTTGCCGGCCGCAACCGAAAAGTCATACTATTCGACGATCCGTCAGAGGTTCTTCTGATAGACGATAAAGGGCGTCTTTTCGGCGATGCGATCGTAGAGCCGGCGCGCGGTGGCGTTGAACTCTTGCGTCATCCAGTAGACCTCGGGCGAGCCCGCCTCCCTCGCCTTGGCATAGACGCCCTCGATCAGCGCGCGGCCGATACCGCTGCCGCGCACATCGGGATCGGCAAAGAGGTCCTGCAAATAGCAGACATTGCCAACGGTCCAGCACGAGCGATGGAAGAGATAATGCGCCAGGCCGACGGGCTTGCCGTCCAGCGTGGCGATGAGGCCGCGATATTCTCCCTCCGCAACCTCGCCCGTCAGACGGGCGAAGGTCGTGGCAAAGATCTCTTCCGGAAGAACCGTCTCGTAGAAAGCGAGATAGGCGGTCCACAGGCGGCGCCATTCGCCTTCATCCTCCCTGTGCAGCGGACGGATAACGACACGGCTCATGGTCAGGCTCCCGTTCCGATTTTTTCGAGATCGTATGGCGTTGTCTGGTAGATTTCGTTGATCCAGTTGCCGAACAGCAGATGCGCATGGCCGCGCCAGCGGTTCTGCGGCGGCAGGGCCGGATCGTTGTGCGGGAAGTAGTTCCTCGGCATCTTGATCGGCACGCCGGCCGAGACATCGCGGAAATATTCGTCGGCGAGCGAGGTCGAATCGTATTCGACATGATTGAAGATGTAGAGGCGGTTGCCCGCCTTCTCTTCGACGAGGCAGACACCCATCTCGTCGGAATCGAGCAGGATTTCGAGTTCCGGCACGGCGCGGATATCTTCCGCGCGGATCTCCGTCCAGCGCGACACCGGCACCTCGAAATCGTCCGAGAAGCCGTTCAAGTAGATCGACGAGGGCTTGCGGTTGTGGTGACGGTAGACGCCGAAAGCCTTTTCATCGAGCGTGTATTTGGGCACGCCGTGGAAATGGTAGATCGCCGCCATCGCGCCCCAGCAGACATTGAGCGTCGAATGGACATTGGTGGTCGTCCAGTCGAAAATCTGCTTCATCTCGTCCCAATAGGTAACGTCCTCGTAGTCGAGGGTCTCGATCGGGGCGCCGGTGATGATAAAGCCGTCGAACTTGCGGTGCTTCACCTCTTCCCAGGTGTCGTAGAAGGCAAGCAGGTGCTCCTCCGACGTATTTTTCGCGCGGTGGGCGCCGACACGCACCAGCGACAGCTCGACCTGCAGGGGCGAGGCGCCGACGAGGCGCGCCATCTGCACCTCCGTCTTGATCTTGTTCGGCATGAGGTTGAGCAGCCCGATCTGCAGCGGGCGGATATCCTGCCGGATTGCCACCGTTTCGGTCATCACCCGCACGCCCTCGTGAACGAGGGTTTCGAAGGCGGGGAGCGTATCGGGAATCTTGATGGGCATGTCTCAACTCGATCCAAAACAAAAACCGGCCGCAACGATGTCGCAACCGGTCCACGTAAGGGTCTTCCTCGCGCGGCCCTTTAGCGACTTGTTTAACGTGGCTGCAAGCCGGCCGGCCAAATCACCACGAGGCATTTCAATAGCGCCACTGCGCCTGCGAATCAATCCGTCTGCCCTAGAGTCTACAAGGCCCGGATGCGGCGGGCATCCGGGCCTCGGTCAGAAATGTCGGCGAAGGGCTCAGTAGTAGCCGAACGAGAAGCTGTAGCCGTTATGGCTGTTGTAGCCATAGCCGCCGTAGTGCTTCTTGTAGCCATGGTGCTTCTTGTAGCCGTAGTGGCCGCCATAGTGCTTCTTGTAACCGTGATACTTTTTGTAGCTGTGATGCTTGTGGCCGTAGCCATAGCCGTCATAGCCATAATAGCCGGCATAGGACGGGGCGGCGAAGGATACGGCGGCGACAGCGGCGACGACGGCGGATAGGATGAACTTGCGCATGGGAGGCTCCTGATCTCTTTCGGGTTGCAGGATGAGCGCTTCTCATCCAATGACCCGACTATCCCATGGCCTCGTCATCCGCGCTGTTTCGGATGGAACAGGGGTTTCATTCGCCTGCGTTCTACCCCTCCTCCGTCATGCTCGGGCTTGACCCGAGCATCCACCTACGCGGGTGCCGCATGGATCCTCGGCTCAAGGCCGAGGATGACGACGGAGAGGAAAGAGTATGTTTCGGGCCGGCTCAGCCCTCCAGTTCCTCCCGCAGCATTTCCAACTCCAGCCATTCCTCTTCCATCTTCGTCAGCGAGGCGCGCAGCTTTTCCATTTCCGCGGCGAGCTTGTTGAAGGTGGCGGGGTCCTTGGTGAAGAGATTGGGATCGGCCATCTTCGCCTCGCGGGCGGCGATCTCCCTTTCGGCTTTCTCCATCTCCTTCGGCAGGTTTTCCAACGCGAATTTCTGCTTGTAGGAGAGTTTTGCCTTGGCCTTGCCGTCGGAAGAAGCGGCAGCCGGCGCGGCTTCCGCCGCCTTCGCCTTCTCGGCCTTGTCCGCCTTGCGCTTCTCCTCGATCGCGCCGCGGCGCTGCGCCATCATGTCGGAATAGCCGCCGGCATATTCGATCCAACGCCCGTCCGGGTTTTCCGGATCGGCGGGCGCGATGGTCGAGGTGACGGTGCGGTCCAGAAAGTCGCGGTCGTGGCTGACGAGCAGCACCGTGCCGGCAAAACCGGCGACGATCTCCTGCAACAGGTCCAGCGTCTCGATATCGAGGTCGTTGGTCGGTTCGTCGAGGATGAGCAGGTTGGTCGGGCGCGACCGGATGCGCGCCAGCATCAGCCTTGCGCGCTCGCCGCCCGAGAGGTTGCGGATCGGCGTGCGGGCCTGTTCCGGCTGGAAGAGAAATTCCTTCATGTAGCCGGTGACATGGCGCTGCTCGCCGTTGACCAGCAGGTTTTCGCCGCGCCCGTCGGTGAGGTAATGGGCGAGCGTGTCATCGAGGTTGAGATCCTCGCGGCGCTGGTCGAGCGTGGCGATCTCCAGATTGGTGCCGAGCTTGACGGTGCCGCTATCCGGCCCCAGCTGGCCGGTGAGCATCTTCAGGAGCGTCGTCTTGCCGGCGCCGTTCGGGCCGACGAGGCCGATGCAATCGCCGCGGTGCACGCGGATCGAGAACGGGGCGACGATGGTGCGCTCGCCGTAGCTCTTGGTGATCTTGTCCGCCTCGATGACCAGCTTGCCGGATTCCTGCGCGTCGGAGGCGCTGGCCTGCACGCTGCCCTGCGGACCCTTGTGGCCGCGATAACGCGAACGCAGATCATGCAGCGCGCCGAGGCGGCGCATGTTGCGCTTGCGGCGCGCCGTCACGCCGTAACGCAGCCAGTGTTCCTCGCGCTCAATCGCCTTGCCGAGCTTGTGCTGTTCCAGCTCCTCGGCCTCCAGCACCTCGTCGCGCCAGGCCTCGAAATGGCCGAAGCCGCGGTTGAGCCGGCGCGACTGGCCGCGATCCAGCCAGACGGTGGCGTTGGAGACCTTTTCGAGGAAGCGGCGGTCGTGCGAGATGACGACAAGCGCCGAGCGGGTCGATTGCAGCTCGCCTTCCAGCCATTCGATGGTCGGCAGATCGAGATGGTTGGTCGGCTCATCGAGCAGCAGGATATCCGGCTCCGGCGCCATGACGCGGGCAAGGGCTGCGCGGCGCGCCTCGCCGCCCGACAGCGACTTCGGATCCTCCGTGCCGTCAAGGCCGAGATGTTCGAGCAGATAGGTGACGCGGTAGGGGTCGTCGGACGGCCCGAGGCCCGCCTCGGCATAGGCCGCGACCGTGTCGTAACCGTCGAAATCCGGTGCTTGGTGCAGGTAGCGGATGGTCGCGGAGGGATGGCGGAAGACTTCGCCCGACTGCGCTTCGGCAAGGCCGGCGGCGATCTTCATCAGCGTCGACTTGCCGGAACCGTTGCGGCCGACGAGCGAGATGCGGTCGCCGGGCTCTACTTGGAGGCTTGCGCCGGCAAGCAGCGGCGTGCCGCCGAAGCTCAGGAAGATGTCGTCGAGTTTGAGAATGGGCGGTGCCAAGGGTCAGGCTCCTGAAAGGTCATAGGGCCGGGCAATGAGGATCGCGCGGCCGGAGGCAAGCGAAAGGCGAATCGGGCCTTCGGCGACATTGGAAATGGTGCGGGAAGAGCCGAAGGGCAAGGAAAAATCATTGAGCGGATAGCGCACATTGCCGATGAAGAGGCCCGACAGCGGCGAGAGGCCGAGGATCGAAAACAGGCTGCCCTTCGGCAGGTCGATCTCCCGGCTGCCCGGCAACAGCGGCCAGGCTTCCTCCTCGCCCGAGGTGAGCTTGATCGCATAGCCGTCCTCGGCGAGCGACACGGCATGAAGCAGGTGCATCAGCGCATGGTCGCTGCGCTCGCCGCCGAGCGCGCCAACCAGAACGATATCCTTCGCGCCGCGTTCGGCCGCAACAGACACGGCGATCGCCCCGTCCGTCTCGTTCTTGGCGACGGGATAGGGCTGGCGCTCGACGCTGGGCCAGGCGGCGACGAGATCATCCGGCGTCGAATCGAAATCGCCGACCCAGATTTCCGGCGTCACTCCGAGCGTCGCGGCATGCCGCATGCCGCCATCGGCCGCCACGAAGCGCGCACCGACAATATCGGCCCGCACCCGCGGCGTTACCGCAAGCGCGCCGCCGAGAAGGACGACGAAGGTCTGGTCTGCCTGGAACTGATCTGTCGGGGCCGGTATGGTCATGGCTGATGCCCTTAGCGCATTTCCGCTTTTCTCCGAAACGCGAAAGTGCTCTATCTCCTTGTTTTCCCGAATTTCCGGACGCTAAACCGCTTCGCACTTTTGCTGAAAATGCTCTAGCGCATGTTCCGGCGAAAGGGAAAGAGTTTGGCGGCGGGTGCGGGTGCAAGCATCGAATTGCCAGCGGTTTCGCCCACGCGGCAGATTTTCGCCCGTGGGTTCAAGAGCATTCCGGACGGGGCGCTGAGAGCTGCCTCGACTGAAATAATGTATGTGGCACCTTTCAGCACCCCGTTCAGCGGTTTTTGCCCGCAACTCCGGTCTCTCTGCAAAGGCCGGGATGGTGGATGTTACTCGCCGGTTTCCGGATGAGAACAGCGCCGTTTTGACATCGAGACCGCACGCTCTGGCGATCCCGACGGAAGACTTTCGCCTTCCGGCCTGTTCCCACCCGACGGACGATGCCGACGCATCCGCCAGTCCCGGCCCCCTTGCGTGCCGCACAGGCACATCCGGCGCGCCGTCTGGGGCCTGAAGCTAAAGGGTCGGTCCGACACCCCGTCGCTTCCCCCATGTCGCCGGAGGGAGACCATTTTCCGCAGGCCCGGTGCGTGAGGTCTTGCGTCTCCTCCCCACACCCCGCGCCGATCCCGCCTGGCAGTGTATCCGCGGCGGGATGGGAGATTGTAGGCACAGGTTTGCAGGGCGGGGAAAACGGGGATGTGAAATTGCGAGAAGATGTGGACCCGCTGGGCAAGCGCTCACGGAACGCAGGGCAGGGGAACCGACCTATCTCCCAGGTTCCCCTTGCGTGCGTCAAAGACGGCAAGAAGAACCGCTACCCGATCCGCCGTCCCGCAAGAACCTCGGCGATCTCGTCCAGAATGGCGGGGTCGTCGATCGTCGCTGGCATCTTCCAGTCTTCGCGGTCGGCAATCTTCTGCATCGTGCCGCGCAGGATTTTTCCCGAGCGGGTTTTTGGCAGGCGTTTCACGCAGATTGCCGTCTTGAAAGCCGCGACGGGGCCGATTTTTTCACGCACGAGGCCGACGACTTCCTGCTCCACCAGCGATGATTCACGTGAAACATTGCTCTTCAGGACGAGGAACCCGGCCGGCACCTGGCCCTTGATAGCGTCGGCAACGCCGATCACGGCGCATTCGGCAACGTCGGGATGGCCTGCGCAGATCTCCTCCATCGCCCCTGTCGACAGACGGTGACCGGCGACATTGATGATGTCGTCGGTGCGCGACATGATGAAGACATAGCCGTCATCGTCGATATAACCGGCATCCGCCGTCTTGTAGTAGCCGGGGAATTCCGAGAGGCAGGCGGTGCGGAACCGGTTGTCGGCCTTCCAGAAGCTTGGCAGGCAACCCGGGGGCAGGGGCAGCTTGATGGCGATATTGCCGAGCGTGCCGGCCGGGACCGCATGGCCCGCGTCGTCGAGCACATGGAGATCGTAGCCCGGCATGGGCACGGTGGGCGAACCGTGTTTCACGGGCAGCGCATCAAGACCGAGCGGATTGCCGACGATCGCCCAGCCGGTCTCCGTCTGCCACCAATGATCGATGACGGGAACGCCGAGCACGGCTTCGGCCCAGCGCAGCGTGTCGGGATCGGCCCGCTCGCCGGCGAGGAACAGCGCCCGCAGACTGGAGAGATCGTAGCGTTTCACGAGCGCACCCTCGGGATCCTCCTTGCGAATGGCGCGGAAGGCCGTCGGCGCCGTGAACAGCACCGACACCTTGTACTCCTCCACCACCCGCCAGAAGGCGCCGGCGTCTGGCGTACCGATCGGCTTGCCCTCGTAGAGCACCGTCGTGCTGCCGTTCAGCAGGGGCGCATAAACGATGTAGGAATGGCCGACGACCCAGCCGATATCCGACGCCGCCCAATAGACCTCGCCGGGTTGCACGCCATAGAGCGCCCGCATGGTCCAGGCGAGCGCGACCATATGGCCGCCATTGTCGCGGATGACGCCCTTCGGCTGGCCGGTCGTGCCCGACGTGTAGAGGATGTAGAGCGGATCGGTTGCCGCCAGCGCCGCGCAGGCAATGGTGCGTCCGCGCGCCGCATCCAGTGCCGCGCCTAGATCGATATCCCGGCCGTCCTGCAGCGTCGCGGCAAGTTCAGGCCGTTGCAACACGAGGCAGCGGTCCGGCTTGTGGCGGGCCTGATCGATGGCGGCGTCGAGCAGCGGCTTGTAGGCGACGACACGGTTCGGCTCGATGCCGCAGCTCGCCGTCACGACAAGCTTCGCCGTCGAATCGTCGATGCGCGCGGCAAGCTCGCTTGCAGCAAAACCACCGAACACCACGGAATGCACCGCGCCGATGCGCGCGCAGGCCAGCATGGCGAAAATCGCCTCCGGGATCATCGGCATATAGAGGATGACCCGGTCGCCCTGTTCCACGCCCTGATCGACCAGCACCGCCGCCATGGCATTCACGCGCTCGAGCAGTTCGGCATAGGTGAAGCGGGCCTTCCGGCCGGTCACCGGGCTGTCGTAGATCAGCGCCGCGACGACACCGCGGCCCGCCGCCACATGGCGATCGACGCAGTTGTGACAGGTATTGCCGCGCGCATCGGGAAACCAGCGGCCATAGACGCCCTGGTCGGCATCGAAGATCTCCGCCGGTGCCGTGAACCAGTCGATGGCCCGCGCGGCCTTACGCCAATGCGCGCGGTGATCGTCCTTCCACGCCCGATAGATCTCGGCATAGGTTTTCTGCATCGCTTCCTCCCGCCATGCGCAGCCGATCGACGGCCGGTTCCTCAGCGGGAAGAATAGGAGAGGGCGGGCAATCCGCAAAGAGAGACGAAAGCCTCACAAGGCCGGTCCGTTTCCTGCCGTTCGTCAAACTGGGAACGGCGCGTTCCCGACGTCAGCGTGTTCCGAAGATCGCCGAGCCGACGCGCACCGAGGTCGCGCCAAAACCGATGGCGACGTCATAATCGCCCGACATGCCCATGGAGAGTTTTTCGAGACCGCAGCGTTCCGCGAGCTTGGCCAGCAGTGCGAAATGCGGGCCGGGATTTTCCTCCGCCGGCGGAATGCACATCAACCCTTCGATCGTGAGCCCGAGCTCCTCGCGGCAGAAGGTCACGAAAGCGACCGTATCGTCGGGCGCGATGCCCGCCTTCTGCGGCTCCAGCCCGGTATTGACCTGGACATAGAGCCGCAGGCTGCGGCCCTGCCGCTTCATCTCGTCGGCGATGGTGCGGGCGATCTTTTCGCGGTCGACCGTCTCGATGACATCGAACAGCGCCACGGCCTCGGCCGTCTTGTTGGATTGCAGCGGGCCGATCAGATGCAGCTCGATGCCGCCGGTTTCGGCGCGCAGTTCCGGCCACTTGCCCTGCGCTTCCTGCACGCGGTTTTCGCCGAAGACCCGCTGGCCGACGGCGATGGCCGGGCGGATGGAATCGGCATCGAAGGTCTTCGACACCGCGACGAGCGTGACGGCATCGGGCGTGCGGCCGGCTTCCGCCGCCGCCTTCTTCATCCGGCCCTGAACCTCTGCGAGGCGGTCCCGAAGCTCCATCGTCACTCTCCTCTGGTATCGAGGGTCAGGACCTAGCGAAAACGACGCTGCTTGCCAAGCGCAACAGGCCGTCTCGAGGCCGGAAAACTTGACGCTTCGGCGGTTTCATGATGAAGGTCTCGCCACTATATTCGCATGGGCGAACCGCTCGCCAAAACTCCCAAAGACTTCCGGAACATCAAAGACATGGCCACCGAACGTTACAATCCGCGCGATGCCGAGCCCCGCTGGCAGGCAAAATGGAACGACGAGAACGTCTTCCTGACCGACAACGACGATCCGCGCGAAAAGTATTACGTCCTAGAGATGTTCCCCTATCCCTCGGGCCGCATCCATATGGGCCATGTGCGCAACTACGCGATGGGCGATGTCGTCGCGCGCTACAAGCGCGCCCGCGGCTACAATGTGCTGCACCCGATGGGCTGGGACGCCTTCGGCATGCCCGCCGAAAACGCTGCCATGCAGAACAAAGTCCACCCCAAGGGCTGGACCTATGAAAACATCGCGACGATGCGCAAGCAGCTCAAATCGATGGGCCTGTCGCTCGACTGGTCGCGCGAATTCGCCACCTGCGACGTGGAATATTATCAGCGCCAGCAGCACCTGTTCCTGGATTTCCTGGAAAAGGGCCTCGTCTACCGCAAGCAGTCCAAGGTGAACTGGGACCCGGTCGACCACACGGTTCTGGCCAACGAGCAGGTCATCGACGGCCGCGGCTGGCGCTCCGGCGCGCTGGTCGAACAGCGCGAGCTGACCCAGTGGTTCTTCCGCATCACCGATTTCAGCCAGGACCTGCTCGATTCGCTCGAGACGCTCGACCAGTGGCCGGAAAAGGTCCGGCTGATGCAGAAGAACTGGATCGGCCGTTCCGAGGGCATGCTGGTGCGCTGGGAAATCGCTGACGGCGCCCAGACCGCCGAAAAGGACGTGACCGTCTATACGACGCGTCCCGACACGCTGTTCGGCGCCTCGTTCCTGGCAATCTCGGCCGATCACCCGCTGGCGCGCGAAGTCTCCGCAACCAATCCTGAAATCATGGCGTTCTGCGAGGAATGCCGCCGCGCCGGTACCTCGCTGGCCGCCCTCGAGACCGCCGAGAAGAAGGGCATGGATACGGGCATCCGTGTGCGCCATCCCTTCGATCCCAGCTGGGAACTGCCGGTCTATGTCGCGAACTTCGTGCTGATGGACTACGGCACGGGCGCCATCTTCGGCTGCCCCTCCGGTGACCAGCGCGACCTCGACTTCGCCCGCAAATACGACCTGCCCGTCGTGCCCGTCGTCATGCCCGGGGATGGCGATGCCGCGGCCTTCGCAATCGGCGACGAGGCCTATGTCGGCGACGGCGTGATGATCAATTCGCGCTTCCTGGATGGTCTCAGCACCGAAGAGGCCTTCGAAGAGGTCGCCAAGCGCCTCACCACGGCCACTCTGGGCAACGCGCCGCAGGGTGAGCGCAAGGTGAATTTCCGCCTGCGCGACTGGGGCATTTCGCGCCAGCGCTACTGGGGCTGCCCGATCCCGGTCATCCATTGCGAGGCCTGCGGTGTCGTGCCCGTGCCGAAGGCCGACCTGCCGGTGCAGCTGCCTGACGACGTCACCTTCGACAAGCCGGGCAACCCGCTCGACCGTCACCCCACCTGGCGCCACGTCGCCTGCCCGCAGTGCGGCAAGGATGCCCGCCGCGAGACGGACACGATGGACACCTTCGTCGATTCGTCCTGGTATTTCGCCCGCTTCACGGCCCCCTGGGAAAACAACCCGACGGACCCGGCCGCCGCCAATGCCTGGCTGCCGGTCGATCAATATATCGGCGGCATAGAGCATGCGATCCTGCACCTGCTCTATTCGCGCTTCTTCACCCGCGCCATGCAGGTGGCCGGCCATCTCGACCTGAAAGAACCCTTCAAGGGCCTCTTCACGCAGGGCATGGTCGTGCACGAAACCTATAGCCGCGCCATCGACGGCAAGCGCGAATGGGTGACGCCGGCCGAGATCCGCATCGAGGAAGTCGACGGCAAGCGTCGTGCGGTGCATCTCGAATCCGGCGAAGACATCGCCATCGGCTCCATCGAGAAGATGTCGAAGTCGAAGAAGAACGTCGTCGATCCCGACGATATCATCGCCTCCTACGGCGCCGATACCGCCCGCTTCTTCGTTCTCTCCGACTCGCCGCCGGACCGCGACGTCATCTGGTCGGAAGCCGGCGTCGAAGGCGCCCACCGGTTCGTCCAGCGCGTCTGGCGCCTCATCTCAGAGGCGGCCCCCGCGCTGAAGAACGCCGAAAGCCGCCCGGGTACGGACGGCGAAGCCCTGGCCGTCTCACAGATCGCCCACAAGACGCTGAAGGCCGTCCAGGCCGATTACGACAAGCTCGCCTTCAACAAGGCCGTCGCGCGCATCTACGAATTCGTCAACGCGCTGGCCGCGCCGCTGACCAACGCCGCCGCAGGCACCGCTTCGGCCGATCTGCTCTCGGCGCTGCGCGAAGCCGTCGGCATCCTGATCCGCATCGTCGCTCCGATGACGCCGCATCTCGCCGAAGAGGCCTGGCGCGAGATCGGCGGCGAAGGCCTCGTCGCAACGGCCGCCTGGCCGGCTTATGACGACCGGCTGGTGGCGGAAAACGAAATCACCCTGCCGGTGCAGATCAACGGCAAGAAGC
>NZ_JBLZPH010000178.1:0-27414 GCF_049199205.1 Shinella sp. M31
GCCGCGGATGTCGCCGGTCGATCCGGCGATATTCTGTTCGTTACGGTCCTGCTGGGGTTCGGCTGCCCGGAGCGACGCCTGCGCCAGGGTCCTCGCCGGAGCGCTGTAGTCGGGCAGCGGCTCGCGCGGGATCGAGGGGTCGGCCTGATGGATATAGGGATATTGCGAGGGAGACACGTAGGGCAAAGTGCCGAGCGGCATGCGGAAGCCGATCGGCGAATCGCCGGGAATGAGAAAGATCTTACCCCGGCGGGTGCGCCATCTCTCGCTTACCCAGCGCCGCCCGCCAGCCTTGGCGTTCCAGGCCTGCACCGGCAGGATATAGCCGGTGGCGGTCGTAAGACCCCGCTCGAAGACCTTGGCGATGCGCGCCCGCTCTTCCGGGCTTTCGAGCTTGGAATTCGAGGGATCGACGTTTTCCGGCAGGCTGCCTTCCTTGATGATCCATTCCGCCGGGTCTTCGTATGCGGGGATGATCATGTCCGGCTCGATATCGAGTTCGGCGGCGATGCCGGCCAGAAGGGCCTCGGCCTGCTTTTCGGTGACCGCGGTGTCGGCAGCCTCCGTGGCGATCAGCTCGGGATTATGCCAGATCGGCTTGCCGTCCTTGCGCCAGTAGAGCGAGAAGGTCCAGCGCGGCAGGCTTTCGCCGGGATACCATTTGCCCTGGCCATAGTGCAGGAAGCCGCCGGGGGCGAAGCGCTCGCGCAGGCGCCGGATCAGTTGGTCGGCCTTCTCGCGCTTAGTCGGGCCGACGGCTTCGGTGTTCCATTCTCCCGATTCGAAATCGTCGATGGACACGAAGGTCGGCTCGCCGCCCATGGTGAGGCGCACGTCATTGGCCGCAAGCACGCCGTCGACCTCGCGGCCGAGCGCATTCAGCGCTTCCCAGCTTTCGTCGGAGAAGGGTTTCGTGATGCGCGGGTGCTCGGCGACACGGTCCACCGTCATGGCGAAGTCGAATTCGGTGTTCGCCTCGCCGAAGTAGCCGCCGCTGATCGGCGCGGCGTTGCGGTAATGCGGCGTGGCGGCTAGCGGAATATGGCTCTCGCCGGTCAAAAGGCCGGAAGTCGGGTCGAGGCCGATCCAGCCGGCGCCGGGCAGATAGACCTCGCACCATGCATGCAGGTCGGTGAAATCGACCTCGGTGCCGGAGGGTCCGTCGAGCGCCTTCAGATCCGGCGCGAGCTGGATGAGATAGCCGGAGACGAAGCGGGCGGCGAAGCCGAGGTTGCGCAGGATCTGTACCAGCAGCCAGCTGGAATCGCGGCAGGAGCCGAGCGCCGCTCTCAGCGTCTGCTCGGGCGTCTGCACGCCCGGCTCCATGCGGATGACGTAGCCGACCGTCTGCTGGAGGCGTGCATTGAGGCCAACGACCATGTCGATCGTGCGCTGGTGCGGCGTGCGGTCGATCGTCTTCATGAAGGCGTCGAGGGCGGGATCCATCGGTTCGGGCGTGCGATAGATCTTGAGGTCTTCGCGCAGGTCTTCCGGGTATTCGAAGGGCCAGTGTTCCGCCTCTTCCTCAACGAAAAAATCGAAGGGATTGTAGACGGTCATGTCGGCGACGAGGTCGACCTCGATCTTCAGTTCCGTCACCGGATCGGGAAAGACGAAGCGGGCGAGGTAGTTGCCGTAGGGGTCCTGCTGGAGGTTCACGAAGTGGTTTTCGGGCGAAACCTTCAGAGAATGGCTGAGGACCTTCGTCTTGGAATGCGCCGCCGGCTTGAGCCGGATGATCTGGGGTCCGAGGCGGACCGGTTTGTCGTAGATATAGTGGGTGAGGTGGTAGATACCGGCCTTGATGGACATGCGCTCTCTTGTTCCCCTCGGGCGGTCTTGAGCCGCCATCGAGGAGAGTTTGTGCAATGCGAAGAGAGATTGCAAGCGGGAATGGGGGCGGGGTGCCGGGGACCTTGGCACCCCGCTTGCTCGTGGATCAGCGGTGCATCGCGACCAGCGAGAAATGCGCGCCCTGCGGATCGGTGCAATTGAGGATCCACGCGCCGCCGGGAACCTCCATCGGCCCCATCAGGATACTGCCGCCGCCGTCCGTGACGCGCTTTCCGGCCGCATCCAGCCCTTCGACGACGAAATAGTAACCCCAGATCGGCGGGGCGGGCGAGCCGGGCGGATTGGTCATCATGCCGCCGATGGCATTGCCGCCACGCACCGCAAAGGTCTGGTAGGTGCCCATGCCGGCCTCCGACATGTCGACGGCCACGTCCTTCGTCCAGCCGAAGGTCTTCGAATAGAAGGCCCAGGCCTCGTCGAGATCTCCGGCCATCAGCTCGTGCCAGCCGACGCGCTGCGGTTCCATCATGCCCGGATCGGCCGGGCCCTCGTCCTCGGTGGAAAACAGCGAGAAGACGGCGCCGTGCGGATCGGCGGCAACGGCAAAGCGGCCGATGCCGGGGATGTCCTGCGGCGGACGGTGCACGCTGCCGCCGTTTGCCGTGATATCCTTCAGCGTGCTCTCGATGTCGTCGCTGAAAATATAGCCCATCCACATCGCCGGCGCCTTTCCGGCTTCGGCGGGCGGCGACATCAGGCCGGCGACCTGGTTTTCGCCGGCATAGGCGAGGGTGTAGTTCATGCCCTCCATGCCGGAATCGCGCATCGACCAGCCGACGACCGAGGCATAGAAACGTTCGGCGGCCGGCACGTCCGGCGTCATCAGCTCGTACCAGCAGAATTTGCCATAGTCCTTGTGCATGCGGGGTCTCCCGTGTGTGTCTTGGTTCAGTCGCAGCAGGAATGCGCCTTGGGCGCCTCCACATATTCGTCCTTGCGCTTGACGAAGCTCAACGTGCCGGTCTCGTTGCGACCTTTCGGCGCCCGGTCGAGGATCATCAACGTGCCGAGCGCTTCCTCGCCGCCGCGCGCATAGTCGGAATAGGTGTGATAGACAGTGCCGTCCTCGTCCTTGAAGAAGGCGCTGAGGCCGGGCAGCTCGTCATGTGCGTCTGCGGACGGCGTTTCGCGGTAATTGTACATTACCTTGCCGCTCGCCAGCTCCTCCTTTGTGAAGGAGACGTGATAGTCGAAATTGAAATCGCTGCCGAAGGACGACACCCAGGGGAAGGTCCAGCCCATGCGCTTCTTGTAAGCGGCAAGCTTTTCCAGCGGTGCGCGCGAGGCGGCGATCATCGTGACGTCGTGGTTGTTGAGATGCGGCAGCATGCCGTCGATATGATCGGCCATGAAGGAACAGCCGGGGCAGCCGGCCTCCCATTCGGGACCATACATGAAGTGATAGACGATGAGCTGGCTGCGGCCGTCGAACAGCTCGTCGAGCGTCTTGCGGCCCTCGGGCGTCTCGAAGGTGTAGGTCTTGTCGACTTTGACCCAGGGGAGGGTAAGGCGTTCGGCGCGCACCTTGTCGCGCAGCTTTGTTTCCTCCTTCTCCATGGCCAGCAGCGCCTTGCGGGCCGTCAGCCATTCCTCCCGGGATACGACCTCGTGGTTCGGTCTCATGCTCGGAACTCCTCTTTCTCGGGCTTTCGACGAATGCGTTGGTATCAACATTTTTGGCTCGTGTCAAAGCGCGCACGACAAAGCAGCGCATTTCGGCTGCGCTGCACAGAGGCATAGAGGCTTTGGAGAAAGGGGCGCGGCCCGCGCCGCGCCCGGTAAAAGCTTATTCCGGCAGGATGCGCACGGCGCCCTTGTCGGCGCTGGCGGCAAAAGCGGCATAGGCCTTCAGTGCGGTCGTGACATTGCGCTTGCGGGGGGCTGCCGGCTTCCAGCCGAGCTTGTCCTGCTCGGCGCGGCGGGCGGCGAGTTCGGCTTCCGGCACCGCGAGGTTGATCGTGCGGTTCGGGATATCGATCTCGATCAGGTCGCCGTCACGTACCAAGCCGATCGTGCCCCCTTGCGCCGCTTCCGGCGAGGCGTGGCCGATCGACAGGCCGGAGGTGCCGCCGGAGAAGCGACCGTCGGTGACGAGCGCGCAGGCCTTTCCGAGGCCCTTCGACTTCAGGTAGCTCGTCGGATAGAGCATTTCCTGCATGCCGGGGCCACCCTTCGGGCCTTCGTAGCGGATGACGACGACGTCGCCGGCCTTCACCTCGTTGCCAAGAATGCCCTTCACAGCCGCATCCTGGCTTTCGAAGACGACGGCGGGGCCTGCGAATTTCAGGATCGATTCATCGACGCCGGCCGTCTTCACGATGCAGCCGTCGAGCGCGATGTTGCCGGAAAGGACGGCGAGGCCGCCGTCCTTCGAGAACGGATGCTCGACGGAGCGGATGACGCCCTTTTCGCCGTCGGTGTCCAGTTCGTCCCAGCGGGCTTCCTGGCTGAAGGCGACTTGCGTCGGCACGCCGCCGGGCGCGGCGCGGAAGAAGGTGCGAACGGTTTCGCTGTTGGTGCGGGTGATGTCCCAGCGGTCGATGGCGTGGCCGAGCGTTTCGGCATGCACCGTCGGGGTGTCGCGATGCAGCAGGCCGCCGCGGTCGAGTTCGCCGAGAATGCGCATGATGCCGCCGGCGCGGTGCACGTCTTCCATATGCACGTCGGCTTTGGCGGGCGCGACCTTCGACAGGCAGGGCACGCGGCGCGACAGCTGGTCGATGTCATCGAGGTCGAAATCGATGCCGCCTTCATAGGCGGCCGCCAGGATATGCAGCACCGTGTTGGTCGAGCCGCCCATCGCGATGTCGAGCGACATGGCGTTTTCGAAAGCGCGCTTGTTTGCGACGTTGCGCGGCAGGATGCTCTCGTCTTCCTGCTCGTAGTAGCGGCGGGCGAGATCGACGATCAGGTGGCCGGCCTCGACGAAGAGGCGCTTGCGGTCGGCATGGGTGGCGAGCGTCGAGCCGTTGCCGGGCAGCGACAGGCCAAGGGCTTCGGTCAGACAGTTCATCGAGTTGGCCGTGAACATGCCGGAGCACGAGCCGCAGGTCGGGCAGGCGGAGCGCTCGATGACCTGGACGTCCTCGTCGGAGATTTTGTCGTCGGCGGCGGCGACCATCGCATCGACGAGGTCGAGCGCGTGGGTCTTGCCGTGCAGCACGACCTTGCCGGCTTCCATCGGGCCGCCGGAGACGAAGACGGCGGGGATGTTGAGGCGCATGGCGGCGTTCAGCATGCCGGGCGTGATCTTGTCGCAATTCGAGATGCAGACCATGGCGTCGGCGCAATGCGCATTGACCATGTACTCGACCGAGTCGGCGATGATTTCACGCGACGGCAGCGAATAGAGCATGCCGTCATGGCCCATGGCGATGCCGTCGTCGACGGCGATCGTGTTGAATTCCTTGGCGACGCCGCCGGCCTTTTCGATTTCGCGGGCGACGAGCTGGCCGAGGTCCTTCAGGTGCACGTGGCCGGGCACGAACTGGGTAAAGGAGTTCACCACCGCAATAATCGGCTTGCCGAAATCCGAATCCTTCATGCCGGTCGCGCGCCAGAGGCCGCGGGCACCGGCCATGTTGCGGCCGTGGGTGGTGGTTCGGGAGCGATATGCGGGCATGGTCAATTTCCTCGAGGTGGACGTGGCTGGCATATGGGCGTGTTCAAGCCGGATTGCGAGCCTTACGAGGGTTTCCCTAGCGCAAAACGCCCCGCACGTCACGAAAGGAATGATGATTTTTTGACGGTGCGACGCAATTTCCTTGCCGGCGGTAGCTGGTGTCGCGACCGTTGTCGGCATGGTGCATTCATGCCATGGTCCGCGCCATGAACGGTACGGGACAGGATTTGGCGGAGGCGGGCGCTGAGAGCGTGGAGGCGGGGCTCGACAAGAGCCCGCTCTATCTGCGCATTCGCGATGTGCTGGCGCAGGCGATTTCCGCCGGTCGCCTGCCGAAGGGCGCGCTGCTGCTGGAAGGTCCCGTCGCGACGCTCTTCGCCTCCACCCGCACGCCGGTGCGCCAGGCGCTCGCCCTCCTGGAGGAAGGCGGCATGGTCAGGCGCTTCGACGGGCGCGGTTTTCTGGTCGGGCAGGGGCGCAGCGCGCCGAAGCGCGTGGCGCTGACGCCCGACATGCTCGGGCTGAGCGAAGAAGCGCCGGGGCTGCGCAAAGCGCCGGGCTGGGAGGCGATCTATGAGAGCCTGGAGCGGGAGATGGTGCATCTCTCCGTCTTCGGCCGCCATCGCATCAACGAGGTTGAACTGGCGCGCGCCCGCGGCGTCGGACGGCAGGTGGCGCGCGATGCGCTGACGCGGCTCGAAGCGCTCGGCATTGTCGAGAAGGACGAGCGCATGCGCTGGACGCTGGTGCCGCTCGACGAGAGCCGCATGCGCGATCTGCACGATATCCGCGTCGCGCTGGAGCCTGTCGCGCTGATGCAGGCCGCTCCCTTCATTCCGCCCGCCGAGCGCCGCATGATGAGCGACCGGCTGGAAGAGGCGTTGGCCGCCTATCCCGATTTGTCGGTGGAGGCGATGGACGATCTCGAAACCGACCTGCACATCACCTGCCTCGGCTACTGCCCGAATCGGGAACTGCTGATTGCGCTGCGGCGTGCGCGTTTCATGCTGAATGTCAGCAAGCACATCATCGGCGTCTCGCACCGCATGCCCGCCGCAGAACCCTTCATCGCCGAGCATCTCGCCGTGTTCCGCGCGCTCGACGTCGAGGATATCGCGCGCGCGGCCGAGACGCTGCGCCATCACATCGTCGTCTCGCTGCCCAAGGTGATTAGCCGTGTCGCGGAGCTGCGTGAGGCGCATCGTCCCGCCATTCCGGCCTATGCGACCCCGGTCGCGCGCTGAGGAGTTTCCCATGAAGGTCAAACGCATCGTCGCCAATATCGAGACGGCGGATCCGGGCGCGGTCGCCCGCTTCTACGCGGATGTGCTCGGGCTGGATTTGCTGATGGACCACGGCTGGATCGCCACCTACGGCAACGACGGCACCATGCCGCTTCAAGTGAGCTTTGCCTCGGAGGGCGGATCCGGCACGCCGGTGCCGGGACTTTCGGTCGAGGTCGATGATGTCGAGGCGGCCTATCAGGCGGTCCTTGCCGGCAACTATGCTGTCGAATACGGTCCGGTGGACGAGCCTTGGGGCGTGCGGCGCTTCTTCGTGCGCGATCCCGCCGGCACGCTCGTCAATATCGTCATGCACACGAAGTAATCAGGTTATCGCGCCGACCTGCCAGGGCACGAATTCGTTGTCGCCGTAGTCGAAGGCTTCGCTCGCCGTCTTGCGGCCGGAGGCGATGTCGATGACGAAGTCGAAGATGCGGCGGCCGGCCTGTTCGATGGTCTCGGTGCCGTCAACGATCGTGCCGCAATTGATGTCCATGTCCTCCTTGATGTGCTCGTACATGGGCGTGTTGGTGGCGATCTTGATGCAGGGTGCCGGCTTGTAGCCGGAAACCGAGCCGCGGCCCGTGGTGAAGGCGACGAGGTTGCAGCCGCCGGCGATCTGGCCCGTTACCGCCGCAGGATCGTAGCCGGGCGTGTCCATGAAGACGAAGCCGGGCTCCGTCACCTCCTCGGCATATTCATAGACGGCGTTGAGCGGCATCGAGCCGCCCTTGGCCACCGCGCCGAGCGACTTTTCCAGGATGGTCGTGAGGCCGCCGGCCTTGTTGCCGAAGGATGGGTTGTTGTTGAGCTCGGCGTCGTTCTTCGCCGTGTAGTCCCGCCACCATTCGATACGGGCGAGCAGTTTTTCCGCCACCGCCGGCCGGGCGGCGCGGCGGGTGAGGAGATGTTCCGCGCCGTAGATTTCCGGTGTTTCGGAGAGCACCGTGGTGGCACCTTCCCGCACGAGCAGGTCGGAGGCAATGCCGAGCGCCGGATTGGCGGAAATGCCGGAATAGCCGTCCGAGCCGCCGCATTCCAGCGCCAGCTTGATGCCGGAGAGCGGCTGCGGCGTGCGGCGGATGCGGCCGACATCCGGGAGCATGTCGTCGATCATCGCGCAGGCCGCCTCGATCGTCTTGCGCGTGCCGCCCTGCTCCTGGATCATCATCTTGCGGAAGGTCTTCCCTTCCTCCAGCCCGGCTTCTTCGATCAGCGGGCCGTATTGGAAGGTTTCGCAGCCCAGCCCGATCATCAGGATGCCGCCGAAATTCGGATTGCGCGCATAGCCCTTGAACGTGCGCGTCAGGATGCGCCCGCCCTCGGATTTCAGGTTCAGCGCGCAGCCGCCGCCATAGGTCAGCGCCACGACCCCGTCGATATTCTCGTGGCCGGTCTCGCGGAATTTCCGGGCGTAGTGTTCGGCCACGTAACGCGAGACCGTGGCGGAACAGTTCACCGTCGAGAGGATGCCGATATAGTTGCGCGTGCCGATGCGGCCATTGCCGCGGTCGTAGCCGTCGAAAGTGCGCCGTTCGGCCTGCGGCACCATGACCGGCGGGGCGTTGTCGACGCAGAATTCGTGTTTGAGCGCAACCTCAAGGATGGCGAGATTCTGCAGGTGGACGTGCTCTCCGGGACGGATCGCCTTCGTCGCATAGCCGATGATCTGGCCGTATTTCAGCACGGGCGCGTTCTCGGCAATCGGCGCGATGGCGACCTTGTGGCCGCGTGGGATGCGCTCGGCGGCGGTAACACCATTGACCAGCGTCCGGCCGGCATCGACATTGGCCGGCACGACGCCGACATTGTCTTTCGGGTTGAGCACGAGCACGGCGGGCAGGTCGGCGAGCATGACGGTTTCTCCAAGTGGTGCGACGCATTATGCACTTTGCCGGCAAAAGTCAAAGTCAGGAATTTTCATCGACGTCGAACATCGGGCCTTGGTCTCCGCCATCGCTACATCCTATGACTATCCCGTAATTGTACGATGATTTGAAACATGGAGGTTGCTTGGCGGAGAAAGCAAGGAAGGCCCAGCGGCCGCTGTCGCGCCGTCCGCGTGTACGCCACAATGTGACGGCGGCGATCGGCAGGGACATTTGCAGCGGGCGGTTTCCGCCGGGAACGGCCCTGCCGCGCGAAAGCGACCTTTGCGAGACCTACGGCGTCAGCCGCACCGTCATCCGTGAATCTCTGAAGGTTCTGGAAACCAAGGGTCTCGTGCGCGGTCGTCCGCGGGTCGGCACGCTGGTCTGCGACCGCGCGGACTGGAACGTGCTCGATGCGCAGATCCTCGAATGGATGGGGCCGGACGTGCTTTCGGCCGAGCTTTTAGGCTCCATTCTGGAAGCGCGCCGCACGGTCGAGCCCGCCGCCGCCTTCCTCGCCGCTTCGCGCGCCACCGCGCAGGACATCGCCGATCTCGAACGCGCCTGCGACGATATGGGGGAGGCGGAGGGCGATCTCGAGACCTTCACCGCGGCGGATGCCCGTTTCCACGAGACCCTGCTCCGGGCAAGCCACAACAAGGTGTTTCACCAGCTCTCCTCCATCATCCATGCCGCGCTTTCCTATGCGCTGCATGCCTCCAACCGGGCGTCGGCGAAGCGCGACGAGGCGCTGGATGTGCACCGCGATCTCGTGGATGCGCTGCGGTTTCGCGACGGTGCGCGGGCCGAATCCTGCTCGCGCCACATTCTCGATCTCGCCGCGCGCGACCTGTCGGGGCTGATGGGCAAGGCGGACAAAACCTGATGCATTTCCTGCAGCACCGGCTGTTCGCGGTGAGGGCGGGCGAGCGCATCTGACGCTGAGCCGGTGGCGGGGGGCACGCGCTGGCCGTCGAAACCGCCGCGCATAATCTAAGATAATCTCCCGCCTTCGCATTCCGTGTCAGCCGCCCGGCAGTCCCTGCACGTGCTCCATCGTCTCATCGAGCGTGACCCAGCCGTGTTTCGTTTGCTCGAAGACCGAGAGGCTCGGCGATGCGAAAGCCGGGTCGGCGAAGGCGCCGACCGCTACGCCGATCAAGGACGGTGCGGCGTCGGCTCTCCAGAAGACGGTCGAACCGCAGGTCGGGCAGAAATGCATGTGGACGCTACGTCCGCTTTCGGCGGTGCGGACGAACTCCGTGCTTGGCCCTGAAATGTCGACGCAATCACTTGCATAGAAGGCATTGGCGCTGAACGGCGCGCCGGTTCGCCGCTGGCATGCAAGGCAATGGCAGAGTGCCGTTAATTGTGGCGACTCGCTGAATGTGAGCCTGAGCGCGCCGCAGGCGCATTGGGCACCAGTCATGGAAAGTCCTCCCGTTGATACGGTTCACGGTGATTCGATTGGGGCTGAAGGCGCAGGCCTGCTGTGCAGGCGCTGCGAGGGGCAGAGGCCCGAACGATTTCAGGCGCGCCGTATTTTCAGATATGGCAGGTGCGGCCGAAGTCCAGTCGGGGGCCGGTTCCGAGCAAGCCCAGACTTTTCACCCGCTATTGCGGTGGACGGAATCACCTGAGGCCCCTATCTCTTACGGGCACTATCCAAGGAGAGAGTCATGCGCCCCACTTCAGGTTTCATCATTGTCGCACTTGCTGTCCTGGCGCTCGCCGGCTGCAGCACCACGGCCGCCGACAACACGACCTATGCCCGTCCGGCAGCATCGGGCGGCGCAGTTTCCATCCCGCTGAACTGATCGGCGGCACCAAAAGACCTGAACGCTTCTAGGCTTTGCGGAGCGGCAGGCTGATGGCGGCCAGGTAGTGGCCGCCGTTCACCGGACCGGACGTGAACTGCCACCGTTTGCCAAAACGGGCTTGCAGCCGGTCGGTGACATTCCGGAGGCCTATGCCCATGCCGGCCGGTTTGCGGTCAACTTGGTCCGGCGGCAGGTCGTTTTCCACGCTCAACACCAGGCGATCCGCCTCCTGTCGCGCTTCCAGCACGATGGAAACCCGTCTCGTTGATGGCCCGACGCCGTGTTTGACGGCATTTTCGATCAAGGGCTGAAGAATGAGGTTCGGCACCAGCGCGGCTTCGAGTTCCGCCGGAAGGCGGATATCGAAAGCCATGCGCTCCCCGAAGCGTTCGCGCTCGATTTCGAGATAGTCGCGTTGCAGCGCGATTTCTTGCGCGAGCGGCACGTCATGCAGCGGATTGAGCGACAGGGTCGTCTGCAGGAAACGCGACAAAGACAGCACCATGCGGTCCGCCCGCCCGGCCGAGCCCTCCTCGATGAGACCGGCGATGGAATTCAGCGTATTGAAGAGAAAATGCGGATTGAGTTCGTATCGCAGCGCCCGCATTTCCGCGTCCAGCCTGCGGCGTTGCGCATTGAGCAGCGAAAGTGCCGCCACGTAGAAACCGAAGACGATGACGTTCCAGATCATGCTGAAACGGAACTGCAGGAGGGCTTTCTCCCACGTATTGGCAATCGCAAAACCGGGAACGCTGTTACCGCCGGGCAGGACATGCGGGCCGGCCAGCATGATGACGGCGATATCGAGCACGGCCTGGCCCATGCCGGCAAGGACGACGGCGAGGATGCCCAATCCGATGGCAATCCCTTTCGGCTGGTTTTGAAGGTGCTGGAGTATTCTTGCCAGAACGAGGGCGAGCAGGATGCTGCTTAGCCAGCCCGGAGCAATGAGCGGCAGGCCGCCCGGCAGCATCAGAACGTCGTTGATCGATAGCGCCGTCCACAAGGTGATGGCCAACACAAGCGCCTCGCGCCCACTCAGCATGCCTGCCATGAAAACTCCCGAGCCGCCGTTCCGGCCGCCGATCAACGCCGTGCTTTGCTATGCATTGGAAGCGGGGAGAGGAAAATGGCCTTGCGACCCTTGTGCACGAAAAACCCGACTTGCGATCGCAAGCCGGGTTTCGATCGAGTGCGGATGACGCTTAGTGCGAGTCGGCCATCCGGGCCGCTTCGACTGCGGAGGACTGGCTGAACCCGATGCCGTTGAAGAAGGCGTTGAGGATGACGGCGACGATGGAGGCGAGCACGATGCCCGATTCGATGATCGGGTGGATCGCATGCGGCATCCACATCAGGTAGTTCGGTGCCAGCAGCGGAATGAGACCGAAGCCGACCGAAACGGCAACCACGAAGAGGTTGTTGCGCGAGGACTTGAAGTCGACATTGGCCAGGATGCGCACACCCGTTGCCGCGACCATGCCGAACATCACCAGGCCCGCACCGCCGAGCACGAAGGTCGGCACGGCCTCGACGAGGGCGCCCATCTTCGGGATGAGGCCGAGGATGATCATGATCACGCCGGCCGCCACGCAGACATAGCGGCTCTTCACGCCGGTGACGCCGACAAGGCCGACATTCTGCGAGAAGCTCGTATAGGGGAAGGTGTTGAACAGGCCGCCGATCATCGTGCCGATGCCATCGACGCGCAGGCCCGAGGTCAGCTGCTGCTGGCCGATCGGCCGATCGGTGATTTCACCAAGCGCCAGGAACATGCCGGTCGATTCGATCATCACGACGATCATGACGAGCGCCATGGTGGCGATCAGCACGGGCTCGAAGATCGGCATGCCGAAGCGCAGCGGCGTGACGACGGCAAACCAGCCGGCATCGCCGACGCGGTCGAAATGCATCAGGCCGAAAATCGTGGCGGCGATGCAGCCGATGACGACGCCGGCAAGCACCGCGATATTGCTGATCAGGCCCTTGCCGAAACGGGCAATGAGCAGGATGGAGATCAGCACCAGGGCCGAAAGCGCGATATGGCTCGGCTCGGCATAAACAGGGTTGGAAATGCTCGGCGCGATGGCAAGGCCATCGGGAACGGCCGGACCGCCGGTCTTGGCGAGTTCCTTCATCTGCGTCAGCCAGGCGGCATGCGCCGGGTCGATCAGCTTGGGCGCCGTCGGGCCGAAGGGATTGCCGAAGGTCCAGTTGATGCCGACGCGCATCAGCGACACGCCGATGACGAGGATGATGGTGCCCGTCACGACGGGCGGGAAGAAGCGCAGCAGGCGGCCCATGAGGGGTGCGAGCAGCAAGGCGATGAAGCCCGCACCGATGATGGCGCCGAAGATCATGCGGGCCCCGTCCGGGCCGGGATTGAGCGTCGCCATGGAAACCATGGGGCCGACGGACGCGAAGGTGACGCCCATCATGACCGGCAGGCGAATGCCGACATGGCGGCCGACGCCGAGCGACTGGATGATCGTGACGAGACCGCAGACGAAGAGGTCGGCGGAAATCAGGAACGCCACGTCCTGTGGGCTGAGCTGCAATGCGCGGCCGACGATCAGCGGCACGGCGACCGCGCCGCCATACATGACAAGGACATGTTGGATGCCCAGCGTTGCGAGCCTGCCGACAGGCAGTTTCTCGTCCACCGGGTGTATGCTGGATGCGTCGCTCATGGATACTCCTCCTATCACGTCGACCCTACCTGTCCCGTCCTCCAACGGGTGCTCTATCCTTTTCGCGCTGCGGTCGTGCGCGGCAAGCATAGCCAGGCGATAAACACTTTACGCATTCCTGGGGTAATCGTGCGCCGGGGAGTTTTCGCATTCAAGCGGGTCTGAACGGAATTTCAATGCCTTTTCATGGAATTGGCATTCGATTTCGAGGCAGCAAGCGGCGTGTCCCTGCGGTCATTTGAGCGCAAAACACCTGATGCCGTCAACTGTTTCCCGCACGGCATATGTGTATTTCCGCGCCGCGTCCCGTTGCGCTGCAAAATAGCCGACGGGAGCGATGGAACAAGCTTCACCGCCGCTCCGGAGATCGTGGAAGCACGCGGGTCAGATCGGCCGGCTTAGATAGCGTGATCCCTTGACGGCGAAGCGCCACGGGCGTTCGGCAGCCTTGCTGATGCCGATGCGGGTCCCGGTCGCCGAAACAGGCATTTCGAATGGTGGTTCCAGGGAAAAAGGATCGGCGAGAACCGACAACCCATTTATTTCCCTGGTGATGCCGAGCGCCTTGCACAGATTGCCCGGCCCGGCGCAAAGCTTGCGCGCCTCACCGATCGCCCGCCGCGCCATCATCGTCTCCAACCCGTGCGTCGGTTCCAGCGCGCGGATGAGCACGGCGCTGCCGCGTTCGCACACGATATTGAAGCACCAGTGCAGGCCATAGGAGCGATAGACATAGGCGCGGCCCGGCTCACCGAACATCGCCGCGTTTCCGGCCGTCTGCCCCCGAAAACTGTGCGATGCCTCGTCGTCCTGCCGGTAGGCCTCGGTTTCCACGATGAGCCCGCCGATGCCATTCACCAGCAGACGGGCTCCGAGAAGATCGGCAGCGACGGCAACGACGTCGCGTGCGAAGAAACGTTCATCCATCCTGCCGGTCCGTCACGTCATCCCGCATCGCCAGTGCATTTTCGATGGCGGCGCCAGAGGCTGTGTTGTCGAAGACGCACCAGCTCTCCGCGCTAAGATGTTTTGCGAAAGTGCCGATTTCGGCGTCGCTGTAGCTGGAGTAATAAATTTTGGGCGTGCCGTGCAACCGGACATAGCGGGGCGGCTCGCGGAAATCGGATAACGGCCAGACGGGCGCCGGATCGGCCAGAACACGATCGATGGCGTATTCCCGCAGAAGCGTATGTGCCGCCGGGGACGCCCAGCTCTTGTGGCGCGGCTCGATCACCAGTGGGCCCGAGAAGATGCGGCGCATGGTCGAGAAGGCCTTCTCTATGTCGTCGGCGTCGAATCTGAGGCTTGGTGGCAATTGGCACAGCAAGGGACCCAGCTTGTCACCCAGCATCGACACCTCGTCCACGAAGATGTCGAAGAGCGGGCCGATGTTTCGCAGGCGCGCCTCATGCGTGATTTCGCGCGAAATCTTCACGGCGAAACGGAAATGCGCCGGCACCGCACGCGCCCAGCGCTCGAACGTCTTCTTCTGGTGATGGCGGTAGAAGGTCGAATTGATCTCCACGCCGTTGAAGACGGCGGCATAGCGCTCGAGACCGCTGCCCGTCTCGGGGAAGCGGTTGGCGACCGTCTTCGGGATCGACCATGCTGCCGTCGCGATGAAAGGGCCCGCCTGGCGCATCATGCGATCTCCAGGTCGGCACAGAGCGGCAGGTGGTCGGATGCCCGGCGGGCAAGCGGCGTGTTGTGGACGAAGGTCCGGCTTGCGGTAATTCCTGCACCGATGAAGATATGGTCGATGCGCAGCAAAGGCAGGCGGGAGGGAAAGGTCGCGGCGGGCCGCCCGCCGGCATCGATCTGCGCATCCTTGAGGCGGCGCAACAGCATGCGATAGGACGGCGAGCGCGAGATCGCGTTGAGATCGCCGGCGAGGATGACGCGCGCATTGTCAGGCATCGGCGCTGCAAGCCATCCCGGCCCGATCAGAGTCTCGGTCTGGCGCACACGCTCGGCGCCCATCAGGCCGAGATGGGTGACGAAGATTTGCAGCTTTACGTGGTCGACGGGTACCTCTACCCAGAGTGCACCCCGCGGCTCGCCGCGTGATGGAAGCCCGTCGGCCTTGACGAGCCGGGTCGGCAGCGCCGTCAACAGCGCATCGCCATAACGCTCCTCCTCAAGATGCAGCGCGGGGTGGAAGTGCGAGACCATGCTGAGATGGTTGGCGATCATCTGCGCCTGATCGATGCCGCCACTGCGCGCCCGTGCGACGTCCACCTCCTGCAAAGCGACGATATCGGCCTCGCATTCGGCGATGACCGCGGCGATGCGCCCGGGATCGAGCTTCCGGTCCGTGCCGAAGCAACTGTGCACATTGTAGGTCATGATCCTCAGCCGTCTGCCCATGCCTTCCTCTCGTTGTTTCCAACGTTTCGGGAACACAAAAGCCCCGTTTTCGTTCCGCCCCGATAAGTCAGGCCCGACATTTCAGGCCCGATAAGTCAGGCCCGATAAGTCAGGAAGGACCCGCCGCATGAAACGAGCCCATATTCTCCACGCGCTGATCGCTCTTGCGGTGCTCGTTGCGGGATGGCTGATCTACCGGACGCTGGCGCAATATTCCTGGGATGATATCCGCAGCTCCGTCGCCGCGATCCCTAAGGGGAATTTCGCCCTGGCGCTCGCCTTCGCGGCCTGCTCCTATATCTGCCTCACCGTCTTCGACTATCTGGCGCTGCGCTATGTCGGCAAGCCGCTCACCTATCCGCGCGCCGCGCTCGCCTCCTTCACCAGCCTCGCCATCGGCCACAATGTCGGCGTCGCGGCACTCAGCAGCGGCGCGGTGCGTTACCGCTTCTATTCCCGCTGGGGCCTCGATGCGGAGGAGATCGGCAAGCTGATCGTCTTTTGCGGCGTGACCGTCGGGCTGGGGCTGATCACGCTGGCCGGGCTTTGCCTCATCCTGCTTCCCGGCACCGCGGGAAAGGTCGCCGGTCTAGGAACCGCCGCCTCCGCCGCTCTCGGCGTGGCCTGCCTGGCGATCGGCGCCGTCTATCTGGTGCTCTCCGTATTCCTGCGTGGCGAACTGAAGGTCCGCAGTTGGCGGTTCACGCTGCCGCCGCTGCGCCTTGCGGTCTTGCAGATTCTGGTCGGTACGGTCAATTTCGCCTTCGTCGCCGCCTGCCTGCATCAGCTTTTGAACGGCGAGGTCGGCTACATGGAAACGACCGCCGCCTACGTGGTGGGCAATCTCACCGCGCTGGTCAGCCATGTGCCCGGTGGGCTCGGCGTGCTGGAAGCGACGATCGGCTTCCTGCTCGGCGGTTCGGCCTCCATAGGCGCGCTGATCGCCTTCCGCGTCGTCTATTTCTTCATTCCGCTGCCGCTTGGCGTGGTTTCGCTGCTTGCCAGTGAGGCTTTGCTGGGACCGAACGCCGACGCCGGATTGCACAAGGGCGCAAGCTGACGGTTCAGAAATGTCCGCGTTGCGGCCACCCAGGCCGAGATCGGCCACCAGGGGGCGACGGGGTCGACGATTCCGGTTCCCGTAACCGCAGTAACCGCGCCCTTGCCCGCCGCATCCCGGAAGGGCCGAAGCCCGCGCTGACGCGTGTTGAACGCGTCGATTGTCCGGCCCAACGCCCCTTCCGCACGAACCGCAGCCGCAAAGCTTGCCGGATCCGTGTCGAGATGTTCAGCAAGCAGCCGGTCCCGCAGGGCAAGAATGCGGTGGCGCTCGGCATCGGTACGCGCCTCGACGGCGATGTCGAGCTCAGTATCCAATCCCTCGCTCCGCTGGTTGAGATTGGAGGAGCCGATGCGCAGGAACGTGTCGTCGACGACCACCAGCTTGGAGTGGATGACGATCTCCTGTTCTGATCCGTCAGGCTTCGGCACGACAGGATAGAAGGCGCGCATGCGGCCGTGCTTGTCGCACTGGCTTAGGCGACGGATGAAGCGATCGCGGTTCGCGCCGAGCACCAGGCGCTCGATCGTGCCGTGCGAGCTCAGCGTCGAGATCAGGACGACCTCCGGCCCATCCGGTTCGGAAAGCCGCTCGCACAGCACGTCGCAGATCCGGCTCGAGGCGAAATATTGGCTCTCGATATAGATGTGGCGTCGCGCCGCCTTGAGCGCCGCGACGGTGAGGTCCATCGCCTCCGTCACGGCGGAGCGGCCACGGATCGCCGGTTCCGTGCGCGCGAAGGCGACCTCCACATTCGTCATCATGTCCGCGCCGTCCAGCCGGATGTGCGCCGGAGGCGCGATGGCCGGAATGGTCTCGTCCGTTGCGAAAAGCCAGCGGCGGCGGGCGATATCCCCCGCAAGCCGCGCCGCCTCGCCCTCAAGCGCCACCTGCATATCATGCACCGGTTCGTAAGGTGTGCCGGAAGGAAGTTTGCGTCTGGGATCGTCGACAAGGTGCTCGCTCGTATCCCAACGCTTGGCGGTGAGATCAATGCCGCCGACAAAGGCAACCGTGTCATCGACGACAACCAGCTTCTGGTGATGCGAGCCGCGGATCGGATGGCGGCTATCGAAGGCGAGCACGATGCGCGGATGAGAGGACCAGCGCCGCTTGCGGAACATCTTCAGCGACTTGCCGGAATAGATCGGCCCCATGGCCCAGACGAGCACGCGGATCGTCAACTCCGGCCGTTCCTCCACGAGCCTCAGCAGGAAGGCGCCGAGCGTCGGGGACTGCGGCACTCCGGGTTGCATCGGAATATCGGGATTGAAGTCCCAGCCGACGATCCAGACCTCTCGTCGCGCCTGTTTCAGAACATCTTCCAGCACTTTGAAATAGGCCTGTCCATCGACGAGCACGTCGAGGCGGTCGGCGGTTGCCATGCGCCAGACATTTTCGCCGGGCCGGATGATCGGGATGCTTGTATCGATATCGGGAACGAGCAACGGAGCCTCTTCGTGTCGCACTGTCTGTCGCCTTGTCTGATTTGTCTTTGCTGCGCGGAAATTCACGGCGCACGCTTTGGTTCCGTGTCTCACGCCGGCATCGGAACATTTGGCGCTGGCCCGCATTGCCTCCGCTTTAAAGCGGGAGAACGAGCGTGGCGCCGAGAGCGAACTGGAAAGGCTTTCTGAAGGTGGGTGAACTGGTATGTCCTGTCGCGCTTTATACCGCTGCCTCGACCAGTGAACGCATCGCCTTCCACATGCTCAACCGCAAGACCGGTCACCGCCTGCACCGGGAGTTCGTCGATAGCGAGACGGGTAAAGTGGTGGAGCGGGAGGACCAGGTGAAAGGGTACGAGGCGGGTGAGAACGACTATATAGCACTTGATCCCGAGGAAATCGCCGCCGCGGTTCCCGAGAGCGACAAGACACTGGAAATTGACGCCTTCATCGCCTGCGACGACATCGACCACCTCTATTTCGACAAGCCCTATTATCTCGTGCCTTCTGACCGGCATGGCGCGGAGGCCTTCGCACTGATCCGCGAAGGCATGAAGGCGACGAAGGTGGCGGCACTGGCCGAGACGGTGCTCTTCCGCCGGGTGCGCAGCCTGCTCATCCGCCCTGAAGGTGACGGACTGATCGCAACCACCCTCAATTATGACTACGAGGTGCGTTCGGCCGAGGAGACCTTTTCGGAAATACCCGCGCTCAAGCTCAAGGGCGAGATGCTGGAGCTTGCCGAACATATCATCAAGACGAAGAGCGGCCGCTTCGACCCGAAGACCTTTGACGATCGTTACGATGCCGCGCTGGCCGAAGTGGTGAAGGCGAAGATCGAAGGGCGCAAGATCAAGCCCGTCAAGCCGAAGGCCGAGGGCAAGGTCATTGATCTCATGGAGGCCCTGCGCCAGAGCGCCGGCACGAATGAAAAGCCCGCCAAGCGCGAGGCGAAGAAAACCGCGGCGGCAAACAAAACGGCGGTGAAACGCCGCAAGGCAGGGTGATGCATGGCAACGCTGGACGTCTACAGGCAGAAACGCGATTTCAAGACCACGTCCGAACCTCGTGGCAAGAAGGCCCGCGGAAGCGGCAACAGCTTCGTCATCCAGAAACACGATGCTACACGGCTGCACTATGATTTCCGTCTCGAAATGGATGGCGTGCTCAAAAGCTGGGCGGTGACGCGTGGCCCCAGCCTCGTGCCGAGCGAGAAGCGGCTGGCAGTGCATGTCGAAGATCATCCGCTGGCCTATGGCGATTTCGAAGGCACGATCCCCAAGGGCCAGTATGGCGGCGGCACCGTCATCGTCTGGGACCGCGGCACGTGGACGCCGATCGGCGATGCCCGAAAGACCTATGCCAAGGGGCACATGGAATTCACGCTCGAGGGCGAGAAGCTGCACGGCCGCTGGCATCTCGTGCGCATGCATGGCAAGCCCGGCGAAAAGCGCGAGAATTGGTTGCTGATCAAGGGGGACGACGAATTCGCCCTGCCCGATGGCGAGGACAGCCTGCTCGACGAGCGGCCGGAATCGGTGAAGACGGGCCGAGGCATCGCCGATGTCGCCGGGGAGGAGCCGGGCTGGTCCTCGAAGACGGGACGCATTCGCAAATCCGTGGCGAAAAAATCGAAAGCGAAGGCGGTCGAGAAAGAGCTGGTCGCGGCGGAAGCGCCCGATCCCTCCGGTATCAAGGGTGCGCGCAAGGCGAAGCTGCCGGACTTTCTGCCGCCGATGCTGGCAACGCTTGCCGCAGCCCCTCCGGCCGGTGACGGCTGGCTGCATGAAATCAAGTTCGATGGTTACCGGCTTCAGGCCCGAATAGAGGCTGGACGGGTCAGGCTTCTCACCCGCAGCGGGCTGGATTGGACGAAAAAGTTCGGCAAGACCGTCGTTACGGCGCTGGCCGAGCTGCCCATAGGCGCCGCGTTGATCGATGGCGAACTCGTGGTGGAGAGCGGCGCCGGCGCATCCGACTTTTCCGCCCTTCAGGCGGATCTCAGTGCCGGGCGGGACGATCGCTTCACCTTCTATCTCTTCGATCTCCTCCATCTGGACGGTTACGATCTGACGCGCCTTCCTCTGGAAGAGCGCAAGGCCCTTCTTGAAAAACTGGTGCCGGGAATGGATGGAATCCTGCGTTATAGCGGCCATTTCGATGAAAACGGCGCGCTGGTGCTGCGCCACGCCTGCCGTCTCAGCCTCGAGGGCGTCGTGTCGAAACTGCGCGATGCGCCCTATCGGGAAGGGCGCAGCAGGAGCTGGATCAAGTCGAAATGTTCGGCCCGGCAGGAATTCGTCATCGGTGGCTACGTGCCATCAACCGTTTCGCGCCAGTCTATCGGCTCGCTCGTGCTCGGCGTCTACAAGGGCGGCAAACTCGAACCCGTCGGCCGCGTCGGCACCGGCTTTTCAGCCCCCGTCGCCGCCGATCTCTTCAAGCGCCTCTCGCGTTTGCGCACCGACGAAAGCCCCTTCGGCCGCAAGCTGACGGCCGAGGAAGCGCGCCAGGCGCGTTATGTGCGGCCGGAACTGGTTGCCGAAGTCGAATTCCGCGCCTGGACGGCGGACGGGCATTTGCGTCATGCTTCGTTCCGCGGCCTCAGGGAGGACAAGCCGGCAAAGGAGGTCGTTGCCGAAATGCCGAAATCGAAGACAGCCACCGCATCCAAGGCCGAGAAGCCGTCACGCCGCACCGTGCGCCTTACCCATCCCGATCGCGTCTATTGGCCGGGCGAAGGTGTCACCAAGGAAGGTCTTGCCGACTATTATACCGAGGTCTGGCGCTACATCGCACCACATATCGTCGGTCGGCCGCTCGCGCTCTTGCGCGCGCCGACCGGGATCGAGGGCCAGACCTTCTTCCAGAAACACGCCTGGAAGGGCATCAATGCCCATATCGTCGAGGTGCAGGACCCGGCCGAGAAGGACGACGAACCCTATGTCGCGATCAACGATGTCGACGGCCTGATAAGTCTCGTGCAATCGGCTGTGCTGGAAATTCACCCCTGGGGGTCGACGCTTTCCGACTGGGAGCGACCGGACCGCATCATCATGGACCTCGATCCCGGCGAGGATGTCACCTGGCAGGCCGTGATCGATGCCGCCGAGGAGACGCGCAAGCGCCTGGAAGCGGCGGGTCTCAACGCCTTCATCAAGACATCCGGCGGCAAGGGCCTGCATGTCTGCGCTCCGCTCAAACCCTCGGCGCGCTGGCCGGCGGTCAAGACCTTCTGCAAAGCTGTTGCCGATGCGATGGCCAAGGACAGCCCCGACAAGTATGTCTCGACCATCACCAAGTCGAAACGCCATGGCAAGATCCTTATCGACTACCTGCGCAACCAGCGGGGCATGACGGCCGTGGCGCCTTATTCCACCCGCGCCCGGCCGGGAGCCGCCGTCTCGATGCCGCTTGCCTGGGAAGAGCTCAGTGCGGATATCGGTCCGGCCTATTTCACCGTAGAAAACACGCCGACGCGCCTGCGGGCATTAAGCGCCGATCCCTGGGCGGATTTCCAGAAAGCGGCGGAACCGTTGAAAAACGGCAAAACGAAGGGCTGAGCTATTTGCCCTTGCCCTCCGCCTTGATGCTCTTGCGCAGGGCATCCATAATGTTGATGACATTGCCCGATGTCGGCGGCGGCGCCTTGGCCTTGGCCGGGCGTTTGCGGCCTTTTTTCTTCGCGGCGATGATGTCGAGCAGGCGGTCCTGCACCGGATCAGCCGCCATTTCTGGGCTCCATGGCCGGGTGCGTTCCTTGATGAGCGTTTTCACCAGCGCGAGCGCCTTCGGTTGCTGCTTTTCCGTCTTCAGGCCCTCGAAATAATCCTTTTCGGCCCGCACCTCGTCGCCATAGCGCAATGTCCAGAGAACGATGCCCTTGTCGCGCGGCTCCAGCATCACGGCACGCTCGCGGCGATAGAGCACGACACGGGAAATGCCGACGGTGCCGGTGGAGGCCATCGCCTCGCGAATGACGGAAAAGGCTTCCTCGCCGACCCGGTCGTTGGGCACGAGAAAATGCGGCGTGTCATACCAGATCCATTCGATCGTCTCGCGCGGCACGAAGGTCTCGATATCGATGGTGCGCGTGCTTTCCAGCGCCACCGCCTCGATCTCGTCATCCTCCAGCATCACATAGTCGTCTTCTCCGCGCGGATATCCCTTGACCTCGTCGTCCTCCGCCACGGGCTTGCCGGTGACGGCATCGACATAGCGGCTGGTGACGGGATTGCCGGTTTTTGCATTAAGCGTGCGAAAACGGACCTTGTCCTCCTGCGAAATCGCCGGCGTCATCGCCACCGGACAGGTCACGAGCGAAAGCTTGAGATAACCCTTCCAGAACGAGCGCGGCGCCATCAGCCCTTCCTTTCGAGCGGCAGGTGCTTCGACAAGGCGAAGCGCTCGGCAAAGGCGATGTCGTCCTGCGTAACGACCGGGATCGGATCGGAGAGGATGGCCATCAGCGTTTCGCGCGAAATGGAATCCTCCTCCAGAGCCTCCATCAACGCGCCGCGCGTTTCCCGTTCCGCCCTCAGGAGGGCCGCCAGCGCCAGGATCAGTCTGTCCTTGTTGTCCATGGGAACCTCCGTGTGTTCACGAGGTCTAATGCGGCATGGCCGTATCGGTTCCCGGCCTAGTCGGCGGATAGAAGAGTTCTGTTCTCCATGCTTATCGCCGAAACCGATTACGCCGACGTTCGGCGCTGTCGCCTAAGTAACAGTAGGGAAGGCAGTGCGGTACCTATGCCGCAATATGCGGCTACCAGGACATTGCTAGTTCTGGAAAGCCCTGAAACGGAAAAATCCGCCGAAGCGGATTTTTCAACGAACTCGAATGGTGGGCGTGACAGGGATTGAACCTGTGACCCCTACGATGTCAACGTAGTGCTCTCCCGCTGAGCTACACGCCCATCCGATGAGGGGCATAGATCACAAAACATCCGGCGGCGTCAATAGGCTTTTTGAAGCTTTTTTTACACGCGGTTTCTGTGGTCTTTTCCGGGGGTTAGGCGGCCAGCATCTTGTTGACTTCGTCGACGAGGTCGCGCAGATGGAAGGGTTTCGACAGGACTTTTGCGTCCTTCGGAGCCTTGGAATCCGGGTTCAGCGCGACGGCGGCGAAGCCGGTGATGAACATGACCTTGAGATCGGGATCGAGCTCGGTGGCGCGGCGCGCCAGCTCGATGCCGTCCATCTCCGGCATCACGATATCGGTGAGCAGAAGCGAGAAGGGTTCTTCGCGCAGCCGGTCATAGGCGCTGGCGCCGTTGTCGTAGGACAGCACCTGGTAGCCTGCCTTTTCGAGCGCCTTCACCAGGAAGCGGCGCATGTCGTTGTCGTCTTCGGCGAGGAGAATCTTGGGTGTCATGGATTTCGGGAACCATTGCTGAAAGTTGTCGGCCCGCGGACGGGCGGTTCTGATACACAAACGTATTCCGGTAAATATCCGGTGAATGCGGCAGGGCAAGGCCTATGCCCAATGTTCTCAGTATGGACAGGCGGGCATGCCGCTGGCAACATGGGCGACGCAATGATTTCAAGGCATGGTAAAGGACTATAATGGCGGGGGCCCCAAGCGAAAACAGCCACTTCGAAGTGCTGGAGCCGGTTTCGCAGAGCGTGCCCCTCGTCTTCAACTCGCCCCATAGCGGCCGCCGTTATCCACAGGGCTTCCTTGCGCAGTCGCGGCTGGATGCGCTCGGTATCCGCCGTTCGGAAGATCATTATGTCGATGAGCTGTTTTCCGTAGCGCCGGCGCTGGGCGCGCCGATGCTGATCGCGCATTTTCCGCGCGCCTGGCTCGACGTCAACCGTGAGCCCTATGAGCTCGATCCGCGCATGTTCGAGGGCGCGCTGCCCTCCTATGCCAATATCAATTCCATCCGCGTCGCCGGCGGCCTCGGCACAGTGCCGCGGGTCGTGGCGGAGAATATGGAAATCTACCGCCACCGCTTTCCTGTCGAGGAGGCGCTGGAGCGGGTGGAGACGGTCTACAAGCCCTATCACGACTGCCTGCGCCGCCTCGTCGTGCGCACGCATCTCGCTTTCGGTTTCTCGGTGCTGATCGATTGCCATTCCATGCCGGGCAACATCCGTGTGGCGGGCTCGGGGCTGCGGCCGGATTTCATCATCGGCGACCGCTACGGCACCAGCGCCTCGGGCGACCTGTCGCGGACCGCCATGCGGCTGCTTGAGGACATGGGCTTTACCGTCGTGCGCAACAAGCCCTATGCGGGCGGCTTCATCACCGAGCATTACGGTCGGCCCGCCAAGGGGCTGCATGCCTTGCAGATCGAGGTGAACCGCGCGCTTTACGTCGATGAGACGACGCTCGCCAAGCGGACGGACTTTGCCGTGCTGCAGACGGCGATTTCCGCCTTCCTGCAGGACTTTTCCGAGCATGTTGAGGAATATGCCGCAGACCGGGCGCTTGCCGCCGAATAGGCCCGCTTCCCTCTCAAAAAAAACCGCGCTTGTGGCGCGGTTCAAGTCTAGGGAGGAAACACCCAAGGAGGGTATTTACAGTCGGTGAAGACTGTAAGGAAAAGATAATGTTGCGCCGCACAAGAGTCAAGCGCAACTGCGGGATAAGTTTGCAGATCGTCAAGCAAGAATGTTGCGTGCGCCTTCCGGTGGCTTTCGCGTCAATCCGGTTCCGTTTTGCCTGACGATACAGTATGGAGAGGCGTGAAAAATCCCTCCGAGAGAGCCTCCATGTTGCCTGATCGCGCCTTTTTCGACCTTCTTGCCGAGGCGGCCAAGAAGGAAACCCTGCCGCGCTTCCGCGTCGGCGCCGATGTCGTCAACAAGGAGGCTGGTGGCTTCGACCCGGTGACGGAGGGCGACCGCGCCGCTGAGACGGCGATCCGGGCGCTGATCGAGCAGCATTTTCCCGATCACGGCATTCTCGGCGAGGAACATGGCTCGGTCGGCCTCGACCGTGAATATGTTTGGGTCATCGACCCGATCGACGGCACGCGCGCCTTCATTTCCGGCGTGCCGGTCTGGGGCACGCTGATCGGCCTCTATCGCAACGGCGAGGCGGTGATGGGCCTGATCGACCAGCCTTTCACGGGCGAGCGCTATTTTGCCGATGGCAAGGCTTCGCACTATGCCGGCCCGGACGGGAAGAAAGTGCTTTCGACGCGGGCCTGCAACAGCCTGTCGGATGCGATCCTGTTCACGACGTCGCCGCATCTGTTCAAGGACAGCGGCAGGACCCGATTCGAGGCCGTGCAGGACAAGGTGCGGCTGTTCCGCTATGGCGTGGATTGCTACGCTTATGCGCTTCTGGCGGCGGGACATGTCGATCTGGTCGTCGAATGCGGACTGAAGCCCTATGATGTCGGCGGCCTCATTCCGGTTATCGAGCAGGCGGGCGGCATCATCACGACCTGGGACGGTGGGCCGGCGGAGAATGGCGGCGAGATCATCGCGGCCGGCAGCCGTGTGGTCTATGACCAGGCCATGGCGATCCTGAATCCTTGAGGTGATCAGGCGCCGAGGTTGGTTTCCTCGGCGTCGCTGCCCGGAATGAAGGCATCGATCGCCGCCAGCGCCTGGGCGCGGAACCGGTCGGATTCCTGGAACAATTCGTGTTTTGCGCCGTCGATCTCGATGAGGCGCGCGGCGCGGAAGATGCGGGCGAGGTTGCCGATCGTTTCGCGCGGCACCAGCCTGTCGGCCGTCGGGCAGAGAATGAGGGTCGGGATGCGGATGCGCGTCAGGTGATCCTGATGCGTCACGCGCGTCATCGCCTTCAGCGTCTCGTTCAGCCAGCGCGCGCTCGGCCAGCCGATCGACAGTTCAGGGTGTTCGGTGAAGATCGCCGTATTGCGGGCGAAACGCCGCGCATCCGAGGTGACGACGTTTCTCGCGAAATCGAGCGATGGATCGCCCTTGCGGAAGGTGCGCCGGCCAAGCCCGAACAGCGAGGCGAGGCGGGCGATGATGGTGATCTTGCGCTGGCTCATCGACTGGCCGCTAAGCGCGATGAATGGAGCGGCAAGCACCATGCGCTCGATGCGGTTTTCCAGTTCCGGCGCCTGAGAGAGGGCGACGAGAGCGCCCGTCGAATGGGCGACGATGAAGAAGGGCAGGCGGGCATCCGGCAGAACGATCTTTTCGAGGAAGAGCGCGAGGTCTGCCTCGTAGTCGGAAAAGCGGGCGACATGGCCGGCGCGGCTCGGAGAGATCAGCCGGTCCGAACCCCCCTGGCCGCGCCAGTCGAGGGTAGCGACCCACAGGCCGCGCGCCGTCAGGTCATTGATCGTCTCGAAATACTTTTCGATGCACTCGCTGCGGCCGCCGAGCAGCACGACCGTGCCCTTGGCTTCGCGCTGTTTTGAGCGGAACACGGCATAGCGGATCTTCACGCCGCCGCGGCCTTCCATGAAGCCGGCGAAGTTGTTTTCGGGAACCGGATTGTCGGCTGTGGCGTGGAGGATGGGGTCCATCGGGCGGACAGGTCTCGGCAAGCGACGATGAAAGAGGGCGTCGATGAAAGATGGCGGCGATGGACGATGGATAGGCGCTCGCTCCGGCGCCGTCAAAGAAAAAAGCCGGATGCATGTGGCAACGGGGGTGGCGCACATGCAGTCCGGCCGCAATTTAACCGGGGAGGAAGGGACGTTACACCCCGGTCGTCAGAAGTTTTCGCTTCCGATGCTGCTGTTCTAGCAGTGCGAAGCTGAACGCTGTCCGAAGCGGCCGTTCATCCGGCGTTCATCTGGCGAAAATCTTTTCGGGCGAAGGAGGCATCAGACACCGCGCCAGTCCTGGCGCGCCAACTCGTACCAGACCTCGCCCTGGTCGCTGCCGGCAATGGGGTCCGGCCATTCGATGCGTTCGGTGCGCGTGTGGCGCATGCCGAGCTTTTCCATCACCCGGCGCGAGGCGTGGTTCACGGCCATCGTGGTCGCCACGATCCTATCATAGCCGGCGTTTTTAAAGCCCCATTCGATCAGGGCTTGCGACCCTTCCGCCGCCAGCCCCTGGCCCCAGTCCGTCCGACGCAGGCGGTATCCGAGTTCGGCCAGGGCCGTGCTCTCCGGCCAGAGACAGAACCAGCCGGTGAAGGCACCATCGTTCCTGCGCCGCGCGGTCCAGACATAGGGCTCGGTGCCATCGGGCATCAGGAACGTCGCGTCGGGATCGGCTTGGTCACGATCGACGGGGTGGCCGCCGTTGAGAAAGCGCATGACCTCGGGATCGCGTTCGAGCGCGATGAAATCGGCGCAATCATCAGGGGTGCAGGGCGTGAGTGTCAGGCGGCTCGTCTGCAAAACGGTCATGTCATGGTTCTCCAGCAGAGGCGCACTATGGCGGGATTCGCGTCCGGTCCCAGATCCAAAGCAATTTGCATCGCGCCTCTTGAACGCCCGAAAAAGCGTTC